>JBIIUD010000332.1:0-4449 GCA_044340175.1 Verrucomicrobiaceae bacterium | reverse complement strand
GGGACCGACGACGCTTTTTTCCATTCCGTAAATCCCGGCAAGCGTTGCGTTCAGAAAGGTGTAGTCGCCATCGACAAATCGAACCACACTCAGGTTCCCTTGCAAGATGCTGTCAAAATAAAGCCGAGCCTCCTCATACATGGCCGTGCGCAGGGCTGCGGTCATCTGCGGAAACTTTTCCTTATCAAACGTCTTGCCCGCCAGTTTGCCTAGGCCAAGCCAATGCGCGCCAAAACCATCAAACAAGGCTCTCGAGCGCGGATCCGCAAGCAGCCGCCGCACTTGCGTCTTGAGCACCGCGGGTTCGCGCAGCTTGCCGGCATCCGCTAGAGCGTCGAGCTCCCTGTCGGGCATCGTCGCCCACAACAAATAGGACAGGCGGGAGGCCAACTGATGATCATCCAGCGGTACGATGGTCTTGTCGGTTTCGGCAGCTTTGGCAGGAGTGATGAAAAGAAACTGCGGCGACACCAAAACCGCCTTCATCATCAGCCGCAGCGAGCCCGTGTAATCGAGTTGGTTCGCCCTCCCAAGTTCGAAAACGTTGAGCAGCACCCCGACTTCCTCCTCCGAGGGCGGCCGTCGATAAGCCTGTCGCGCCCAGTTGAGGGCCACCTTCTTCGCGGCATTGCGCTCGTCCTGCCCCGGCGCGGGCGGCCCCCCGAACAGTCGCTTTTGCCCTTCCGTCGGCTGCTTGCCCTTCGGTGCCAGAAGGCGGTTGAGGACCTCGTTGGCGATCCCCAAGTATTGCTCCGTCTGCATGGGCGACAGCGAGTTGAGGTAGCCTTCCCCCGCCACTTCGTCCGGCAATTCTCGAGCCACTTCCGGGTCCACCCCGAAGAGATCGTGCAAGGTGTTGCCATATTCCACCTTGGTCAGACGGCGAATCACAAAGGGTCCGGGATCCTTTTCGCTGAGGAACTTGACTTTGCCCAGGCTGTCCAAAAAACGCTCGCGCTCGTCGTTTGAGGGCTGGTCCGCGTCATCCGGCGGCATGTCATGCGCATTGACGTTGGCAAAAGCCTGGGTCCACTTCCGACTGGCCGACGATTCGCCTGGCTTTTTGAGCGCAGGTTCAAAGTTGAGCCCGCCTTTCGTGCGCCGGTTGCTGTGGCACTCGAGGCAGTATTTCTTCACGAAAGGGGCCACATTCTTGTCGAACGCCTTTTTCGCCTCCGTATTGAGCGCGACAAAGGCAAGGTCTTCCTGCGCCGCTGACTGAGGGGTCAATGAGAATCCAAGACCAAAAGTCGCCAGGACCAGGAGCATCATTGGACGGCGCGGCATGTGAGATTTTTGGGCTGGGTTATTCAAAGCGAGTCTTCATTAAGTGACACGGGTGAGTTCAGCCAACTCTATCCACCGACTTCCGCACAACCCTTTCCCGCATGAACCCTCCAAGCATCATTTCTCTTGGTCTCGTGACTGTCCATAATAGGCGCCGGGTCCGTGTTTTCGCTGATAATGCTTCTCCAATAAGTAATCGGGTAACGGTTGAATTTCGGGGTGAAGCTTCAAGCACTCGAGGGCCATCTGAGCGCACATTTCCAGGGCGATGCTGTTTTTCACGGAGTCCATCGGCGACTTGCCGAACGTGAACGGCGCGTGCCCCGCCTGAAGGACCGCCGGCATCTCCAGCGCCCCCAAGCCAAGCTCCCGCAACCGCTCCACGATGGCCACTCCGGTGTGATGCTCATAGTCGTCCGCCACCTCCTCCGGCGTCAGCATCCGCACGAGGGGCACGGTGCCATGAAAATGATCCGCGTGCGTGGTGCCGTAGCACGGCAGCGATCTGCACGCCTGGGCAAAGATCGTCGCGTAGGGACTATGGGTGTGCGTTACGCCGCCGATCTCAGAAAAGCTTCGATACAGATACAGATGTGTCTTGGTGTCTGAGGAGGGGTTGAATCGCCCCTCAACCACCCGCCCGTCCAGATCCAGAACCACCATGTCGGCGGGTGTCAGAGCCTCGTAATCCACACCGCTCGGCTTGATGCACCAAAGACCGCTCTCCCGGTCAATCCCGCTCACATTCCCCCAGGTCAGACGCACCAGTCCCGCAGGCACCAGCGCCTGGTTGGCCAAACAAACAGCAGCTTTGAGTTCTTCCAGCATTGCTTGACACCAAAGCCCCGATTGTCACTCCGGCCAAACAAAAAGAAAGTGCCGCCCCCGTTTCCAGGAGCGGCACCACTTGTTCAACACCATCAACGATGGAACTACCTTGTCCCCAACGATCAGGGCGTAGGCACTTCCGAAATGGTTTTCAAGATCCGGCTGGCGATCTGGTAAGGGTTGCCTTGTGAGTTCGGACGGCGATCTTCGAGGTAGCCTTTGTAACCATTGTTCACAAAGCTATGGGGCACGCGGATGGAAGCACCGCGGTTGGCCACGCCGTAGTTGAACTTGTCGATCGACTGAGTCTCATGAAGACCGGTCAAGCGCAGGTGGTTGTCCGGACCATACACGGCGATGTGCTCGTCCTTGTATTTGTCAAAAGCAGCCATGAGGGCTTCGAAGTAGTCCTTACCACCGATGGAGCGCATGTATTCAGTGGAGAAGTTCGCGTGCATGCCGGAACCATTCCAGTCGAGATCTTTGCCCAAAGGTTTGCAGTGGTATTCGACGTCGATGGCGTATTTCTCGCAGAGACGCTCGAGCAAGTAGCGCGCGACCCACATTTCATCGGCGGCTTTCTTGGAGCCTTTGCCGAAGATTTGAAATTCCCACTGACCTTTGGCCACTTCAGCGTTGATGCCTTCGTGGTTGATGCCAGCGTCCAAGCAGAGGTCCAGGTGTTCTTCGACGATCTGACGGGCGACATCGCCGACATTCTTGTAGCCCACACCCGTATAGTACGGACCTTGAGGGGCGGGATAGCCGTTCTCGGGGAAGCCAAGTGGGCGGCCGTCTTGATACAGGAAGTATTCCTGCTCAAATCCAAACCAAGTACCTTCATCGTCCAGGATGGTGGCGCGATCATTGGAAGGGTGAGGGGTGACACCATCTGGCATCATCACTTCGCACATGACCAAAACGCCGTTCTTCCGAGATGAATCCGGATAAACGGACACAGGCTTCAGCACGCAATCGGAGCTTTTGCCTTCAGCTTGCAGTGTCGAGCTTCCATCGAAGCCCCACAGCGGAAGTTGTTCCAGCGTCGGGAAACTGTCGTATTCTTTGATCTGTGTCTTACCGCGCAGGTTGCGGACGGGTTGATAACCGTCCAGCCAGAGGTATTCGAGTTTGTATTTGGCCATGGTTGTATGTCAGATGTGGTTCAAGTTTGACCCTCACCGGTAGGAATGCCGACAGCATCCCCTGGAGATGATCATTGAGCTGGTTAGCATTCATCATGCCATTTGTGAAGAGAAATTTTTGTTTCTTTCGCTTTCACAGCCATTCCATCAGCCCCTGCGTTACCTGTATAGGTTCGATTTTCCATGCTTCCCGACGAGCAAGCCCTAACTTCAAACGAATAGCACCCTCACCATGACTACCAGCGCCCCTCCAGCTCCTCCAACATCGCGGTCATCCAAAGGTTTCTGGCTGATGATGGCACTGTCACTCGTGATCCTAGGCGGGGGCAGTTACTTATTGAAGAGTTCTCTGAGCCAATTCGAACTCTCACGGAAATCTCAGCTCCCGGTCCTGCGCCAACTCAGTGAACCCTTCAGCGCGCTGGAGCGCTCTGGCGAGCAGAAAGACCTTGCTGCCCTTGAAGGCAAGGCGGTCGTTCTCGCCTACACCTACACTCGCTGTCCGCATGGCTGCGCCGGCGTCGCTGCCCAGATGCTGAAAATCAGAGATGCCTTCGCGGGACGAGCTGAGGTTCACTTGGTCTCGGTCGCGGTATGGCCGGAAATAGACAGCGCTCCGGTGCTGCAAGCTTTTGCTGAGTCCATTGGCGTCAAAGCTGACGATCCCTGGTGGTGGCTATCCACGGACCGGCAACGCACCTGGGAATACCTGACCCAAAAAGTGGGCTTTGAAGCCTGCCGTGAGGTCCCGCTGGATGAACGACTGAATCCAGAGGACGTTGTCCTCCATGATCTACGGGCGGTTTTGATTGATCCAAAGCGCCGAGTGCGGGCTTTTTATTCTTTGATGCATCCCCAGACGGAGGTGGCACAATTGGCGCTAGAGAAACTCCAACGCGATCTTGAAACCGTGTTGAAAGAGTAGCCTTCGAATCAGTACATGAATGGGAGTCTTTCCACATTGACGCCTATTAGAACACCCTTAGTCTAGCGCCCATGTGTAAAACGACTCCCCTCGTTTCAATCGTTTACTTCTCCGTAATGGCTGTGGTGTTGTCTGCAATGGCAGCCTCGGCGCAAGTACTCGACCCATCAAGACGGCAAGAAGCCGCTCTTGCCACGGCACCAACACCTACCCTGGCGGATAGCGCTGCTCTTGACCAGCGCTCCTTAGAGGAGGAAAATGCCT
>JBIIUD010000333.1:0-4449 GCA_044340175.1 Verrucomicrobiaceae bacterium | reverse complement strand
CCCCTTTACGCCGCTAAAGGCTCCGTCTTAGCCGCAGGCACCAGTGCGCCTGACGGCACCTACACGGGTGAGGCTGAATGGGTGAAACGCGGGCCGACCAGCAGCCAGGACCGCGTTTATCCTCTCGGCTTTGGCCTGGAACTCCCTGGACCGATTGGACTAACCATTGTCGGAGAGCGCTGGCAGCCGCCGGCTCCAGGGCAGACGCTGCTGGAGCTGCTGTCGCTGCCGGAAGTGCTCCACCATCTGCAGCTGAACTTCCTCAGTGGAGTGATGGAAGACACCACCTCCACCCGACCGGACGGACCCCTTACCTTGACCCGGTCCAACCGTTTCCTGCTAGCCGCCCCTGGCACCCTGGCCAACCCTAGTCGCCTGATCGTCCGCTTGGCTCCCGCCACTGGACGCGTCACCGGGGAGTTCACTCTGGTGGACCCTGCCATTAGCCCTGAGGTGAGACTGATCAAGAGGCGAGTGCTGTTTGATGGGCTGCTGCTGCCGAAGCGACTGGTGGCCGCTGGCTACTTCATCGCTCCGAAGCGATCAAATCCGGCGCATCTGGCCGAAATCGTCTCTGGTCAATTTGGGATTCAGGCGGTGACGGAGACAGGAGCGCGGTAAAATCCGCCATCCGATTTGGCGGCACTCGATAGGCTCGCTCAAGGCTTAGCGCTTCTCAAGCACCACGAAAATCGGCTTCCGGGTCGAAGAAGCTTTTCATGGCGGATTGACGTGGGTTGGATGATTGATGGCCAGCGCGCTGCGGTGATGGGATTTCATCCTCCGCTTGATCTGAGGTGGGTGAGGAACCAGGCGGTCATGTCAGCGTAGAGGGGGTGGGCGGTGATGAGGACGTTGCCATGAGTGCCGCTGCCGACGTTGATCCAACTTTTCTCCGTGGCCGTGATGGCGTTGTAAAGATTGCGGGCGGCAGGGAGGGGGATGAGGGGATCGTCATCGCCATGAGCGATCAGGGTAGGGCAGGTGATGCGTGGCGCCAGAGCGACGGGCTGAATGCTGTCGAGCGGGATGCCGGTCTGGGCTTGGAAAAGGGGCTGCAGGGTGGCGACAAAGGGACGGCCAAGGGTGCTGCCGAGTAGGTGGGCGCTTTGGCGGCGAATGACGGGGGCTAGCTGGTCAAAGCTGGCGACGATGATGAGGGCGTCCCAGGCACTGGGGTCCTCGGCAGTGGCGTGGATGGCGACGGAGCCCCCCATGGACATGCCCCAGAGTCCGGCGGGGCGTGGGGAAAAAGCAAAGTGAGTGGCGGCTTCTTGAAGCGCTTTCCGTGGCAGAACTGCCTCAGCGGGACCGAAGGTGGCGATAGGGTGAGGGTGGTCACCATGCCCCGGGAGATCCAGTAACAGACAACGAAAGCCGGCGGCAGCGTAGCGGACGGCGATGGGGAGGTTGTCCTCTTTTCGTCCGCGGCGGCCATGAAGAAGGACGAGAGTCGCTCCGTTCTCACTGCCCACGGCAGGCAGGGGAAGGCCGCGCGCTTGAAGTTGAGTACGCAGAAGGGTGCCGCGCTGGTCAAGACTGCCGTGCGGATCTGGACGGCAGAGCAGGGCAGGGGTGCCGTCGCTGACGGTGAAAGAGGTTAGGGTGATGCCGTGGGCGGCAGGAGCCTGGAGAATGAGGTGGTGGTAATCCTGAAGGGATCTGCGGCTGGGGCGTGCGATCTCACGAGCGGCAAGCCAAGCGCAAACATACCACAGGGCGATGCCGATGAGGACGAGCCAAATCAAGAGACGAATGCAGCGGCGTTTCAGGCTCGCTGCAGGTGAGGTCATGACTTGAACAGAGCCTGATCAGACGATGAGGGTTTGTTCCCGTGATGGGCCGATCCCGACCAAGGAAACGCGGGCTCCAGCTAGCTCGGCGAGGCGGTCGAGATAAGCCTTGGCCAGGGGTGGCAGTTCGTTGTAGTCGCGGATGCCACTGAGGTCTTGTTTCCAGCCTTGGTGCGTTTCGTAAATGGGCTCGCACTTTTCAATGTCGGAAATGGTGGCAGGCGGGTAGTCGATGACTTGGCCGTTGAGTCGGTAGCCTGTGCAGACTTCGATGGTATCGAGACCGTCGAGGCCGTCCAGGTTGGTGATGGCGAGTTCGTCGGCACCGTTGATCATGACGGCATAGCGGATGAGGACCATGTCCAGCCAGCCACAGCGGCGGGCGCGGCCGGTGGTGGCACCGAATTCGCGGCCCATGTTGTGAAGCATGTCGCCGATGGCTTCGTTCTCGGTTGTGAAGGGACCGGAGCCAACGCGGGTGGTGTAGGCTTTGGCCACGGCGACGACGCGGTCGATCATCCGTGGGGGCACGCCAGAGCCCGTGCAGGCACCGCCCGCCGTGGTGTTCGAGGAGGTAACAAAGGGATAGGTGCCGTGGTCGATGTCAAGATAGGTGCCTTGTGCGCCTTCAAACAGGAGCTTTTTGCCATCGCGGATGGCCTGGTGCAACCGGACGGTGGTGTTGGTGACGTGAGGGGCCAGGATGGCGGCAGCGGCGAGGATTTTGGTCACCGTTTCGTCAGCCGGAATCTCAGCGACGCCAGCGTCACGGAGGGTGATGTTGTGCTCGGCAATGCGGTCGCGCAGTTCGGCTTCGAGCTCGACAGGGCGGGTGAGCAGGATGCCACGAATGCCAGCGCGCTCCACTTTGTCGGCATACGCAGGACCGATGCCGCGGCCGGTGGTGCCGATTTTTTTGTCGCCACGCTTGGCTTCACGGGCAAGGTCGAGGGCCTTGTGGTAAGGCATGACTAGGTGGCAGGTCTCAGAGATGAGGAGGTTGGCGGGCTCAATGGTGACACCTTGGCCGCGCAGTTTCGTGATTTCCTCAATGAGACCGAGGGGGTCCATGACGACGCCGTTGCCGATGACGCAGAGTTTGTCCTGCCAGAGGATGCCGGAAGGAATGAGGTGGAGGATGTACTTGCCCGTGTCCGTGATGACAGTGTGACCAGCGTTGTTGCCACCCGCAGCGCGCACGACGACATCTGAACCTTCGGTGAGGTAATCGACGATTTTACCTTTTCCTTCATCACCCCATTGGGCGCCGACGACGATGATATTGGACATTGATTGAGAGGGGACGGGAGGGGCGTGATGCCCGGTCTTTTTTGAGGAACAGGGGGGGAGAAAATCAGGGGTGGCAACGGAGCACGGCTCTGGCCATTCGGGAGGCGGGGTCGCCTTCAGTTTTCAAGAGGGGAATACCGTGCTGGGTTTCAGCCTCCCATGGACTGAAAGACGAAGATGGCGGCGGCACAGGTGAGGATGCCGATGACACCGAGGGCGAAGAGACCTCCGTAACCATTGCTCTTGGGCTTGCTTTTGGGGCCGAAACCCGTGCGCAGGCTGCTGTCATAGGGCAAGGCACCGTAGCCGTCCACGGTCGTGCTGCGGGCATGGGCTCCGGTGGAGTAGGCTGCAGCGGAGTCCTCATCGTCCGCGTCATCACCGATGAAAACGCAATCGACAGAGCCGAGGGTGAAGGAGGGGGACTGGGAGAGGGTGAGCTCGGAGACGAGCTGACCCTGGATCTTGGTGCCGTTGGTGGAGCCGAGATCGCGGAAAGTCCAGTCAGCGCCATCGAAAACCAGCTCGCCATGGTGGCTGGAGACGGAGGCGTCTTGGATGATGATGGCATTGTCGTCGGCGCGACCAACGGTCATGTGCTCAGCGGTGAGTTCGATTTCTCCGGTGCTGCCTTCGGGGGTGGTGTAGTGAATCCTGGCCATAGAAAGGGTAGTTTTAGCGATTTTAGTGCGCTTGATCAATGAGTTTGGCGAACTCGGCGAAAAAATACTTGGCGTCGTTGGGTCCGGGGGCGGCCTCGGGGTGGTATTGAACACTGAGAACGGGATGTTCCCGGTGCCTCATGCCTTCGACGGTCCCGTCGTTGAGATTGATGTGGGTGACCTCGACATTGGAGGGCAGGCTGGCCGGATCAATGGCAAAGCCATGGTTCTGACTCGTGATGGCGACTTGGCCGCTGCGCAGGTCTTTCACAGGCTGGTTGCCGCCACGGTGGCCGAATTTCAATTTGAAGGTCTTGCCCCCGAAAGCGTGGCCGAGGATTTGATGGCCGAGGCAGATGGCGAAGATGGGCGTTTTACCCATCAGTTGGTTGATTTCCTGGTGAATGTAACCCAGTGCCGCTGGATCGCCCGGGCCATTGGAGAGGAAGACGCCGTCCGGTTTGCGGGCGAGCACGTCAGCGGCCTTGGTGGTGGCGGGAACCACGTCCACGTGAAAGCCGTTTTGGCGGAGGCGGCGGAGGATGTTCTTTTTGACCCCGAAGTCGTAGGCGACGATGCGGTATTTGGCCGGGGGCAGGGAACGGAACACGCCCTCGGGCCCGCCGAGAGAGTTTTGAGAGGGATTGGGAATGTCCCACTCACGGCTCTCAGTGTCCTCGGGATCCCATGTGGAGGGTGTGGGG
>JBIIUD010000331.1:0-4452 GCA_044340175.1 Verrucomicrobiaceae bacterium | reverse complement strand
GCCGCGCCTTGTCCGTGCCTGGATGCTCGATCATGCCGAAAAGCACAGACGCATCAGGCTGCACTTGCGTCCCGGCTAACTCGCAGCCCGCCTCGATCACGATGCCCCGCATCAGATCCACCAGCCCAGCCCAATCCAAAGCCGCCACGCTGTCAGCATCCACAGCAACCCCCACCGGTCGGGCTGCCCCCACACCGAGTTCTTTGAGGCGATCCAACGCATTCAGCATGACAAAGCCAAAGGATACCACACTCACCAAAATTTGGCAATCATCGATAAAAGCGCAGCGGACTGCCAGACATGCAACTAAATTGTAACGATTAATTAATGATTATGAAATCATATTTGTCGCACTCACAAATCCCCCGAGTTGCAACACCCCCACTCACCCATCTCAACGCTCTCTAAACTTTGCGGGAACGATGAACCAATGATTATTCAATACCTGGTTTCACGTGCTAAACCCGCTCAAACCACTCATTCTCAGCAGACCGCCTCTCGAACACTTCAATTCCGGTTGCCTCAGATCGCCCATCAAAAAGCTTCACCCATAACGACACCCCCATCCGAAGATACCGCGAGCGCAGCACAGACACACACCCCGACTCCTTCAACTGAATCTGGAGCTCAAAAAGTGGAACTACAAACCGATCCACTTTTCACCCCTAGACCCCAAGCAACAAGACCCCAGCTTTGCCATTCATTTTTCTTCACTACCCCCAACAATCAAAAGCCTCCAAGCCACTTTATTGAACGAATGTGTAACGAAAATGTATCGGTATCGTGAGGATTGGGACCCGAAGTTTAACGTTTCGGTTCCCGTTTGAACATCGCCTTCAACCGTGACTTAAATCCTTTATTTTGCGTTTCACTATCGTTACTTATTTGCGCCTCAGGATCAGTGGTGACCCGGGGAACTTCAAGCGGCGTGACCGTGTCCCAACCGCCCCCGAGCGCTTTGACCAAGCCCACGCTGGCCAGCCACTGCTGCCCTGAAATCTGGACGGCTCCACGATGCACCGCCAGCGCAGTGCGATCTGCCTCGATCACATCTAAATAGGGACTGGTGCCCGCCTCGTAGCGGGTTCGCGCTAGGCTCAACGCTTTGGCCGAGCTCTCCGTCGCCCGCTGCTGCGCGGCGGCCTGCACCTTCAAATTCGCGATGGCTGACAGGCTGTTTTCCACTTCCCCAAAGGCCACCAGAATCGCCTGCCGGTAGGTCGCCAAGGCTTCGTCATGCGCCGCCTGAGCTCGCTCAAAATTGGCCAGATTCTTGCCGCCAGAGAAAATCGGAATCGTCACGCGTGGTCCCGCATTCCACATGAGGCTGGTGGGATCGTTCAAAAGATCGAACTCGCCACTCAGCAGTCCGCCGTTTGCCAGCAACTTCACACTGGGAAAAGCCGCCGCTTTGGCCACACCGATCTGCGCCGATGCCGCCGCCAGGGTCCGCTCCGCCTGCGCGATGTCCGGGCGACGCTCCAAAAGATCGCTCGGCAGGCCAACAGGGATCGCCGGAGGCGTCGCATTGCCCCGGGGGATCGCTGGCAGACTGAACACGGTGGGGTTCTGCCCCGCCAGCACCGCGATGGCATTCTCCAATTGATCCCGCTGGGTCTTGATCGACGAGATTTCCGCCTGCGCTGTGGCCAGTTCGGTTTCCGCTTGGGCCAACTCCAGTTCACTGCCCGCCCCTGCCTTCACCCGCGCCTGGGTGATACCCAGACTTTCCTTGCGCAGTTCCACCGCCTTTTTCACCACCTCCATCTCCGCATCCAAGGTGCGCACGCGGATGTAGTTCAGCGCCACATCGGCCTGCACCGCCAGCAGTACATTCTGCATGGCTGCCGCCACCCCCATGAGCTGCGCCCCCGCTGTTTCCGACTGACGGCGCAGTTTTCCCCACAGATCGATCTCCCAGCTAAACTCCAGCGGCACATTGTAGCCCGGTCCTTCATACATGAGACCATTCAGAGGAAACGGCGACGGCATGTTCTCTGAGGTGCGCTGGTTCTCGGCAGTGAATCCCGTGGCGAGCGTGGGGAAAAAGTTCGCTCTGGCCAGCCGTGCGGCGGCCCGCGACTGATCAAAGCGTGCGATCGCTGCCTTCAGATCCTGATTGTGCTGGGTGGCATCGACGATCAACGCGTTCAGCCGCCGATCTTTGAACACCTCCCACCAGGCTCCTTTTGGCGCATTTTCCAGCGGCCGCGCTTCTCGCATGACCACCGGACTTTTGTATCCCGCTGGAGCCTCTGTGGTGGGTCGCTGATAATCCGGCCCGATTTCCGCAGCCGCCGTTCCACTCCAAAGCACGCCCGCGAGCCCGAGGGTCACCTTCCATTTCGTCATCTTTTTCATCACCATATTCCTTCCAATTTGCAGTTTTAAGCTTCCACCTCAGATGTCGCTTCCACTTCCGGCGTAGCTGCGGCTTTGACCTTCCGCTTCCAGCCCAGCTTCATCACCAACACGTAAAACACGGGTGTCAGGAACAGCCCGAGAAAAGTCACCCCAATCATGCCGCTGAACACCGCAGTGCCCATGGCGCGCCGCATTTCCGCCCCTGCCCCCGTTGAAACCACCAGCGGATAAACCCCGGCAATGAAGGCGATGGAGGTCATCAAAATGGGCCGCAGCCGCAGACGGCAGGCTTCCAAAGCGGCCTCCAGGGGGCTCAGTCCATGGTCGTTCTTCTCCTTGGCAAATTCGACAATGAGGATGGCGTTTTTGCAGGCCAACCCGATCAACACGATGAACCCGATCTGCGTGAAAATGTTGTTATCGCCCCCACTCAGATGCACCCCTGCCAAAGCAAACAGCAGGCACAGCGGCACGATGAGGATGATCGCCAGCGGCAGCCGCAGACTCTCATACTGCGCGGCCAACACCATGAACACGAGCAGGATGCAGAGCGGGTAGATGAAAATGGCAGTGTTGCCAGCGATGATCTTCTGGAAGGTGAGGTCGGTCCATTCAAACTCGAATCCGGCCGGCAGGGTCTGTTTGGCCAGATTGGCGATCAATTCCTCCGCCTGCCCCGAACTCAACGGAGGCAGCGGCGCGCCATTCAGATCGGCAGCCAGATAGCCGTTGTAGTGAGTCACACGGTCGGGACCAAACCCTTCCTTGACCTGCACCAGGGCACCAATCGACACCATGTCGCCCGCGAGGTTGCGCGTCTTGAGCTTGGTGATGTCGGCAGCCTCATCCCGGAACTGCTGCTCCGCCTGCGCCACCACCTGATAAGTGCGACCAAAGCGATTGAAATCATTCACATACAGACTGCCCAAATTGATCTGCAGGGTCTCAAACAGATTCGCTAGCGGCACTCCCTGCGTCTTGGCCTTGTCCCGATCCACATCCGCCTCCAGTTGCGGCACATTCACCGTGTAACCCGAATACACCTGAGTCAGCTTTTGACTGCCATAAGCCGCGCCCACGAGCTGCTGCGTGGCCTTGTAAAGCTCCGCATACCCCAGGTTCGCCCGGTCTTCGACCATCAGCTTGAACCCACCCGTGGAACCGATGCCGTTCACCGGCGGCGGCGGGAAAACCATCACCATGGCATCCTGGATCGCCGAAAACTTGCCATTGAGCGCCCCCGCGATGGCGCCGCCATTCAGTTCGGGCGTGGTGCGCTCTTCAAAGTTGTCCAGTCCCACAAACACGATCCCGGCATTGGGACTGATCGTGAATCCCTGGATGCTCAAGCCAGGAAAGGCGATCGCATCCTTCACTCCTGGATGATCCAGGGCGATCTGTGACATCCGCTTCATCACCTCCTCCGTGCGATCCAGCGAGGCACCTTCCGGCAACTGGGCAAAACCGACGAGGTACTGCTTGTCCTGCGCCGGCACAAAACCATCCGGGACAATCTGAAAGCCTTTCCACGTGGCCCACACCAGGCCGCCGTAGAGCAGCAGCGCGATGAAGCTCAGTCGAATGGTGCGTTTCACAATGCCGACATACACATTCGATGACCAGTCAAAGAAGCGATTGAACGGCCGGAAAAACCAGCCCAGCAGCGCATCCATGAGCTTTGTGAGCAGGTCCTTCTTGTCATGATGCCCTTTCAGCAGCAGCGCGGACAGCGCGGGCGAGAGCGTGAGCGAGTTGATCGCCGAAATGACCGTCGAGATCGCAATCGTCACCGCGAACTGCTTGTAAAACTGACCGCTGAGTCCGCTGATGAACGCGGTCGGGATGAACACCGCGCACAGCACCAAAGCCGTGGCGACGATCGGCCCGGTGACCTCCTTCATCGCCTGATGCGTCGCCTCCAGCGGCTTCAAGCCGTTGCGGATGTTCCGCTCCACGTTTTCCACCACCACGATGGCGTCATCGACCACAATGCCGATGGCCAGCACCAGACCAAACAGGCTCAGGTTGTTGATCGAAAAACCCAGCGCGTGCATCACCGCAAAGGTGCCGACCAGCGAGACGGGCACG
>JBIIUD010000330.1:0-4457 GCA_044340175.1 Verrucomicrobiaceae bacterium | reverse complement strand
GACGACGAGGCGTTCATTGTCTGTCTGAACGATGGGGGCTTGAGCGCCGCGGGTGACCATCTCAGTGACGGCGGTTTGTCGGTCGCGGGCAATGCCAAGCAGTTGATTGGCAAGCTGAACCCGCAGACCGGCGCTGAGCCAGTTGTAAAAGGAAATGCTGGCGGCGCGGATGAAGTCAAGATGCTGCCGAAGGATCATGGGATCGGCGAGTTCTTGGTCGATTCGGGCTTTGAAGAGATCGGCACGGCGTTTGTCGAGGGTGCCCTCACGCAACAAAGGGAGGCGGAAGCCGATCATGGCTTGGCCGTCGCCCTGGGAGCGGTTTTTGTCGTAATCGGCGAGGAAGCCGCTGCTGAAGCGGTAACCTCCGTAAACGCCGCCGCCCCACTGACCGAGGGGTTGTTCGATGGCGACGTAAGAGGCGTTGCCGTCATAATAGCCGGAAGGCTGGAAGATGCCGGCGGCGGACAGAGTGGTGTCAAAGGCGCCGAGGGCCTGGCGTGCGCGCCCATTCATGATGTCCTGTTGAATGAGGGCGGCTAGCCAGGGTGGGTAGCGGCCTTTTACAGAGGTCAGCACGGCATCGAGCGTCAATGGGGGCTCAGCCTGCAAGGGTTGCGTGAAACTGAGGCTGATGCTGAGGCACGCGGTCCCCAGGCAGACGATGGAAAAGCGTGGAATCATCCGACTCATTTGGTGGTGGCGGGGAGGGCGCTGGGTTTGATGCCGTTTTTGCCGGGCTCTTCCATGGCGACGACGGGTGGGAAACCATTGAGTTGACGCCAGACTTCCTGCCAAAGGGGCACGCGCTGCAGCAGAACCCAACCCTTGGCGCGCACGCCCTGGCGGAGGAAGCGATTGCCGGGCCAGTCTTCAACGTGAGGTTGGCCATCGCGAATCGTCGTGTCAGGCTTAGCGGCAACAACGACGCGGAAGCGGCCATAGCCATCGTCCGTGGAGTCGATGAAAACGACCTCTCCGCCGAAGGTGCCGACGGCGACGCTGGGCCAGCCGACAAATTGAATGGCGGGCCAGCCTTCGAACTGGAGTCGTACGGGGCTGCCAGGGGTCACGGTTCCGTCGGCATGTTCCATTCGTTGATTGACGAGCGGCATGTCCATGCCATCTACCCACATTTCCACGAAACGGCTTTCGGTTTCCGGGATGATGACGCAGATCGGGGAGCCGGGGCGGAGGAAGGTGCCGTCGGTGGCGGTGATGGAGAAAACGATGCCGTCGCGGGGAGCCTCAATGATCTGCTGCTGGGCCTGGTTGATTTGGATGTCGATGGAGGTGATGTCCCGTTGCGCCGTGGCGAGCTCCGACTGGGCGGAACTGCGGCTGGACCGGGTGCTGGAAATGCTGGCGTCATACTCTTGCTCGGTGCGCTCAAGAATGGCTTTGGCGGATTGCAGGTTGGCGATGGAGCTGTCGATGGCGAGTTTGGCGAGTTCGAAGTCGCGCTGAGAAACATAGCCGGGCTTGAGCAGTTTTTCAACCCGCTCAAAGTTGAGTTGGTTGGTGTTGAGAGTGAACTGCTCGGACAGGACGCGCTGCCGGGCAGAGTCCAAGGCCTGACTTTTGGCCAGTTCGATCTGGGAGATCTGTGCGGTGAGATCCTCAATGCGCTGCTGGGCGGCGGCTTTGCGGGCGATGGCGGCGTCGTGCTGGAGTCGCAGGTTGGCCATCAGGTTGGGGTCGTTGTCCTGGATCTCGACGAGGATATCGCCCTTTTTGACCCGTTGGTTTTCGACGACGTGCAGGTGTTTGACGCGGCCGGAAACGGGGGCTTCGACGTTGACCCGTCGGTCAAGCGGGTTGAAGGCGATGACGCGGCCAGTGCCGGAGATGAACTGCTGCCAAGGCATGAAGATGATGCCGATGAGGAGCACGAGCACCATGATGAAAAGGCTGCGGGAGAGCAGCCGACAGAAGCGGGCTGATCCGGTCATGGCCAGAGCTGGCAGATCCCCCAAGAGGGAATGAGTGGGGTGGGAATGCGCGGCGTGATGAGCTTGCATGGGTGAAGCGAAAGTTAGGGGGTGTTCGAAGGGGCGGCATTGACGACGTTCAAATTGATCGTGCGCTGGCATTGGCGGAGCACGTTCTCTTCACGCGTGGCGATGATCACGGTCCAGTATTGCTCGGGATCCATAAGGATGGAAGCAAGCTCAGCGAGGGTGGCGGAGTCGAGACCATCGAGGACTTCGTCGAGCAGCAACAGCCGAGGACGACAGACCAGGGCACGTGCGATCAGCAGGCGGATGCGCTGGCGGCTGGACAGGGGCAGCCCGCCTGTAATCAGCTCTGTTTGAATGCCCTCTGGCAGGGCCAAAACATCCTGCAATAAGCCGACTCGGCGCAGGGCCGCATTGACCTCGTAGATGGAGACGTCGGGATGACCGAGCCGGACGTTGTCTGCGATGGTGCCATTGACCAGATCACCGGAACGGATGAGGGTGACTTGGGAGCGGAGGCACTCCAAGTACCAACTGCGCAGATCGAGTCTGTCGATCAGGATATGGCCTGCCGTGGGGATACGAAGGCCGTGCAGCAAATCGAGCACGGTGGTACTGCCACTGCCCTGAGGGCCGAACAGGCCAACTCGATCTCCCGGGGCGAGATCGAAGCTCAACTGTGTGAAGATGGGTTTGCCGGACGAGTATGAAAAGCACAGTTCTTTGACCTCGACCCGCGCTCCGGTGGCGGTCCGTAGGGGGGAGTCGCCATCCTCACGCTCGACTTCCAGGTCCACGAGGTGGCCGATTTTGTCGACGGCAGCCAGGGTGTCATACCAGGCTTCAAATTGTTTGCCGAGCTTCGAGATGGAGGCGACGATGGCGGTGACGATGATTTCGGCAGCGACGAGTTGGCCCAGGGTGAGCTGCTGGTTGAGCACCAACCACCCGCCGACGGAAAGCAAGGCCGCGCTGGCGATGACCTCAAGGGTGAGCAGACCGATGATCTGCCGCATGAGGATGCGGAAGTGGCGGCGGCGGGCGCTGAGATAGTCGCGGGCGAGGTCATCGGCATGATGTGCGGCCAAGTCGTAACCCCCCGGGCCTTTGAACAGCCGCGGGTAACGTGCCAGCTCTTCCAACCAGCCCACAACACCGTATTTGCAGAGCGATTCTGCGATGCTGCTGGCGATGGCGCCGCGTCCGAGAACGAAGATGATGAAGGAAAGGACGGTCAGCAGAATCAGGCTGAAGGCAAGCAGGAAGGGGTGGTAAAACCCGAGCACGGTCATGCCGATGAGGGTGCTCAAGATGAGGTTAATGCCAGTGAGCAAGAGCAGAGCGGTGTTCTTCTGCATGGTCACGACGTCAAGGAAGCGATTGACCAATTCCGGCAGATTCACGCCATCGATGGAGCGCAGATCGACCCGAGGAATGCGGTAGGACAGGTCGGCGGTCATGCGCACAAACAGGCGGCGCTGGATGACCTCCACGGTGTAGTATTGGAGGCCTCGAAGCACAGCGGCTAGGGCTAGGCATATGAGCAGCACGGCGGCAAGCACGAGCAGGGCCTGGAGGAAGGGGCCGCTCTGCGTGCCGAAGGCGACGTTGCTGACTAGGGCGTTGATCGCCAATGGCAGCGCCAAATAGAGCAGCCCCGTGATGAGGCTGAACAGGATGATGGTCCACACCTCCGACATTTCCGGCCGCATCAAGGCGAGGAATCGGCGCATGGGCGGCAGGTGATGCGTGTGGTGGTGTTCCTTTAGTGCTGTGGCGTTCTCGACTGGACGCAAGGGGCTGATCACTCCGAACTCAACCACCTGATGTGAGCTGTCGAGTCCCAGGCGGGCGGCGAGCAAGGAGCGGGACAGTCGCTCCGTCTCACGTGGGCGCTTGGGTGAACTGACTTTGGCGCTGAAGAGGCCGTGTTTTTCGATGACCACCCAGTCGGCATCTGCTGCTGACCAAAGAATGAGGGGAAGACTGACATCGGCTTTCCAAATCGCATCTGCCAAGGTGAGTCGGGTGGCGCTGACCTTGAGACCCACTTCATTGCCGGCACGGGTCAGGTTTTCCAGAGGCTCGCCCGGAGAGCGCAGGGCGTTGTCCACCGCCTGAGTCGAACGCTCGCGTGAGAAGGCGACATCGGTGAGGGTGGAGAGGTGGGCCAAGGCTTCCACGTAGGAAGTGGGGGTCGGCTGATTCATTGCAGATGGGGTGTTGGAGACCTCGGTGTGGCTCATGGCGTTGCACTTTACGTCAATACTGAGGAAAAGGTTTCTTTTTTTTCAAAAAGTAAGTCAAAGACGAAGAGTGATTGTTTCGCAAGGGGATTCCGCAGGGATGGCTGAGTCTTTCCGATAGGTCAACTGGAACCTTTCTGGTCTTGACTATGAGTCGAAAGGTTACGGATGGACGGCGGTGGTGCGTGAGTGGGTTGCATTGGCGGGGTTTGGCTGCATTTTCAAGGATGCCCTCTGCTTTGGATCAGCTTAT
>JBIIUD010000661.1:0-2805 GCA_044340175.1 Verrucomicrobiaceae bacterium | reverse complement strand
GCGCCAAAGAATGTCTCAGAGGCAGCTCATTGGTATTACTTGGCTACCGAGCACGGAGACGCCAAGGCGCAACTTTTGCTCGGGGCGATGAATGCCAGAGAGGATGGAGAAGGTGGTTTAATATGGTTGCTTAAGTCGTCAGATCAGGGCTACACAGAAGCATACTATCTCCTCGGGCGATTGTACAAACCGAATTCGCCTCCAAGTAGCGTGCCAAAAGACCTCAAAGAATCCATAAAGTGGATGCGCAAGGCAGCCGATCGAGGCCATGCCCTTGCGCAATACCACCTTGGAACTCTGTATAACGGTGGCGATCTCGTCTTAAAGGACGATGCGGAGTGCGCTAAATGGTATCTGAAGGCCGCCGAGGGAGGATACGCCATGGCGCAATATATGCTCAGTGCCAAATACAGCGATGGTTTGGGGGTGCCACAAAATACCGAATTAGGATTGATTTGGATGCGCAAAGCGGCCGATCAAGGATTTAGGTACGCGCAATCTTATCTTGGTAAAAAATATTGGGAAGGCATCGGCCTGCCAAAGGATGCCGCAGAAGCCGTAAAATGGTATCGCAAGGCAGCCGAACAGGGGGACTTATCTGCACAATATCAACTTAGCGTGATGCATTGGAAAGGCGACGGTGTACAGAAGGATACAGCAGAAGCAGAGAAATGGTTTCGCAAGTTAAGCGCCAACAGGATGTGTCCGTTAAGCATGTTAAGACGCCTTCGCGACATATTGACACGGAAACCCGAGGACGAGTCGATTTACAAGCAAATGAACGAGGCTGAAAAATCAGCATTGTATTCTCGATTGATGAAACACTACAAATCTTCAAAAGGGGTCCTTCTTGAGGCTTCGTGGTGCAATGATGAGATTATCGTGAGGGTTCGGCTTACGCCCAAAGAATGGAAAGTCATCGTTTCCGGGGATTCTTTTGAGAAAAAGGGAACATCCTATTCTTACGAGGGAGAGCGCTTCACCACAGACTGGAGCTTCAACTACTCGGACCTTGGTAGTGTGACAGTATCATATTCATCCCGGCGCCAAAGCGGTGAATCGGGTGAAGGCTATGAGGGCTCGGTAGAAGATCTCATTCAGTGAATTTTGCTGAGTTCGGCGCACTTTGGTGTCGCCCGCCGGCGCTACACGCACCGCCCATTTCGTTTTGACCGTTTTCCTCTTTGTCAGCTTATCACGCATGGAGGAAAGCGAGATAGGCCTCCAATTAACTCGCACTCTTGAAGGCCGGCAACTCAGAGAGCGATTGCAGGCCATGGATCGGTTTAAAACGTTGGCGGGATCGGTGATGGTGTGCACGGCGTTGGGTTCAGTATCCCTTTTGATGGAGGTGTGCTGGCGCGGATTCTGTAAGCGGATGTGCGAATCTCATGTCTTCCGTTCGATGAGGTGAACGGAACCGCGTTTAATCGAGCGCCTACATCAGGTTATGGCGAAACTCGGGACGCCGCCAATACCCTGTTTCGCGGGGAAAGAATTCGCACGATAATGGTGCCATCCGGCCATTCGAGATTCTCCAGCCGACAACCCGGTCTAATGAGCGGACTGATCCAGTCAGGCCAACCCGTCAGATCACTTTCTTCCAGTTCCTTTTCAGCGATGACCTTGGGATTCGAGCCGAAGTTAGGCAGGACAGACCAACGTTCATGCTCTGCCTCTGCTCTGGCAAGCTCGATCAACGCTTCTGGGGAGTAGTTCAAAGAAGCTGCCACTTCGCGCACTTTTCGAGCGATATATTCGTCTGTAATGGGTGAGTTCATTCATTTGCTTTTAATGACGCGGTTTGACTTGAGATTTTTGGTACAGTCGTGGGCTTGCTTGGATTTCTGACGTAGTTGCGGGTTGGGGGTCTTCACACCCGGCCCTCCCGCTTGATGACAGCCAGCAAATCGGGACTGTCGGATGTAAGCCTGAGAAGCCGATTGCGGATGGGGTGGCTGGGGGCGTTGAGGGTCTGGTGGAGGTGGGTGAGGTAGGCACGCTGCTGGGCGGCGTTGGCCTCGGGGGCGTAGGCGGCGAGGTGCGGGGCCACGGTGTCGTGGAAGAGCAGGTCGCGCTCCGCCATGTGCTCGCGGAAGTAGCACTCCATCACGCACGCGTCGATCAGGTCTTCGAGGAAGGCGGCAGTTCCGGCACTGGCTCCGGCATTGGCTTTGGCAAACTGGATGAGGGGGACTAACCGCTCAAACAGGTTCACCTCGGCAGTGGTTGGTTTCTTGACCGGGATTTTATCCACGAAGATTTTGCGGACTTCGCGTCTATCCTCTCCAAGATTTGGGAAATTGTCGATGAAGCAGCAGCGGAATAGGTGGGAATTTAGAAACGCCGTGAGGTATTGCAACGACTCGGTTTGCGAGCTGATAATGAAACCTTTATCGTTCGTAAAAAAGCCGTTCCTGTCGTCGAAGAAGAACGGGAGGTATTTGGTCATGTTTGGATACATGATCTTCGGTTTGGTGAAATCCTCAACATAAGCACAGTTGCGGAGATTCGACCAGTGTTCGCCTTTGTCTTGGCGCTTGCTGAGTTCCTTAATGTAAGCGGAGACGTGTTGCCAAAGTAACGGGCATTGCGCTTTCAAGTTAATGGGCGGCGTGCCGTTCTCTTTTATGCCGTTGTGCGAGTTAATCATCCAAGTCCCATCCCAGTTCGATGCGTAGCGTCCGACATACCGTCCACGCAACAGAGGCACTAGAAACTGAGCGCAGCTTGGGTCTGCGGCAATGAAGGCGTCTCGTTGCTCCATCGTTAGATAAAAGGCATCGTTGAATCCGGTCTTGATGC
>JBIIUD010000758.1:0-4468 GCA_044340175.1 Verrucomicrobiaceae bacterium | reverse complement strand
ATCATCGGCACGGCCGGTGGCACCCTGACCAAAGACGGCGCGGGCACATTGGCCCTCTCTGGCGCGAACACCTACACGGGGGCGACGACGGTGACCACGGGGGTACTGGACATTCAGAACGCAAATGCGCTAGGGACGACCGCGGCAGGAACCACTGTAGCCTCCGGTGCTACGTTGCAGATCATGGGTAACATCACGACGGCAGCGGAGGCGCTGACCTTGAACGGCACGGGTGTGGGCAGTAATGGCGCGCTGCGCAGCATCGGTGGCGCGAACACCACTTATGCGGGTCTTCTGACCTTGGGCAGTGCGTCGCGGATCAACTCGTTTGCCGGGACCTTGACCTTGAGCAACGCAGGCACGATCACGGGGGCGACCTTTGGCCTAACGGTGGGCGGCGATGGCAATACCACGATTGCCAGCATCATCGGCACGACCACGGGGACCCTGACCAAGGATGGTGAAGGCACGCTGGAGCTCACTGGCGCGAACACCTTCACCGGAGCCACGACCGTGAGCGCAGGGATCCTCAATCTTCAGAACGCTACGGGCCTAGGCACCGCTGCGGGCGGCACGACCGTGGGCAACGGGGCAACACTGCAGTTGCAGGGTAGCATCACGGTGGGAGCGGAAGCGCTGTCTCTCAATGGCGGTGCGGCCAGTGGCCAAACAGGTGCGCTGGTCAATATCAGTGGCACGAACACCTACGGCGGTGCGATCACGGTAACTTCCAGCAGTTCGATCTCGGCCGCCAGCGGCTCAGTGCTCAACCTCACGGGGGGCGTGGTCAAGAACGGCACCGTGGCCACGTTCAATGGCGGGGGCACGATCAACGTCAATACGGTGGCCATCAGCGGGGCTTCAGCCAACTCCGACCTCGTCATTGATGGCACCACGGTGAATGTCGATGTGGCCAGCACCTACAATGGGCCGACCTTCATCCGCAACAGCGGCACGCTGAACGCGAACGTGACGGATGCGCTGCCAACAGCCAATGGGCGCACGGCGGTGACCTTTGACGGCACGGGCACCTCGGTGCTGACCTTGGGCGCGGCGCAGTCCGTGGCCTCCTTGACCTCAGCTGGGGCAGCGACGGTGACACTCGGTGCGAATACCCTGACGATGGGCACCAGCATCGGCAGCACGAGCTTTGCCGGCATCATTGGCGGCACGGGTGGCCTGACCAAGGACGGGGCGAGCACGCAGGTGCTCACAGGCTCGAACGCCTACACCGGCTCGACGACGATCAGCGCGGGCACGCTGGTGGTCAATGGCAGCATTGGCACCAGTTCGTTGACCACGATCAATGGCGGAACCTTATCGGGCACCGGCACGGTGGGTGCGATCCAGCTGAACAGCGGGGGGACGTTGAATGTCGGAGCAGGGACTTTGAGCACGGGGAACATTTCCGTCACAGACGGTCAGTTAGTGATCAGCATTGGCAGCACAAGCAGTTATGGCCAGCTCAACACGAGCGGCACGGTCAATCTGACCAATGGGGGATCGGGAGCGCAGTTGGTCATCAACGCCATCAGCGGCTACACCCCGCAATTGGGCGACAGCTTCACGCTCATCGTCAATGACCTGACGGACGCCATCAGCGGCTCCTTTATCGGCCTGACCGAGGGCCAAAAGATTGCGAATTTCCTGGGGTCGACGTTCGCCGGCCAGATCAGCTATCTGGGCGGCAGCGGCAATGACGTGGTGATGACGGTGGTCTCGCAAGCGCCCACGGTGACGAGTCTCACCCCTTCCAGCGGCAGCATCGCTGGCGGCACGAGTGTGACCCTGACCGGCACGGACTTCACAGGAACCACGGGAGTCACCATCGGCGGGGCAGCGGCCACGAGTGTCACTGTCGTTAATAGCACCACGATCACGGCCGTCACACCCGCGGGCACGGCGGGCACGGCCAGTGTGGTGGTGACCACGGCAGGGGGCAGCAATGCAGCCAACACGCTCTACACCTTTGCCAACACCGCCCCGACCATTTCACCGACCATTGCCAATGGCTCGAGCCAGCTCATTTACGAGACGGTGAATCCAACCCGCTCCGGTAGTGATATTGTTTATTCCGTTAACAATGCCTCTGCTTTTGCGGGTGCCACCTTTAGCCGTGTGAGCTACCGCATGGAATTGACCGTGTCAGGCACGCCGCGCTATGCCGAAACGACCTTTGATGCCTGGAGCGGTCTGACCGTGGCCGACTTGAAGGTGCCTGATGGCAGCACGCCAATCGCCATTCAGCGCAACGTGACGGACATGACCGTGGACTCGAACTACCCTGGCGTGGTCAATGGGACGGCACAGACCGGAAGGTTGGAGATTTGGCCCAGCAACTATAACCAAGCGGCCAACGGCGGTGTGGGGGGTGATGGTAACACCTTTGATTTCGACGACAGCGGTTTCGACACAGGCGGCGGCTATGGCAGCTTCCAGGTGCACAACCTCTCCTCCGGTCCTCCGCAAACGGTGTTTGCCTGGAATCAACACGGTTCCACCGCACCCGACATTGGTTTTGGCAACCAACCCACAGGCGAACCCGACTGGACCTTTTCCAATGGCAGCCTTGGCAAGACGGACTGGAAACTGCAGATCTCGATCAGCACGCCCTACACCTTTGCCCTGACAGAAGACGTGACTGGCAATCTGCTTTTCACCGGCACTCCCTTTACCGATGACAGTGCCTCACTCACGGTCACCCTTGGAGTGGCTGACGGCGAGATCACGGGCAACGCCGGCACCGGCATCACGGTGGGCGGAACGGCAGTCTCGCGGACCTTCACCGGCACGGTGACCGACCTCAACACCTACTTCACTACCGCTGGCAAAATCACCTACCTCGGTGCCCTCAACAACAACTCGGATCGGACGCTCGCCATATCCATTTCAGACGGCACCTTCACCTCCAATGGCAGTAGCACGATCACCCTCGCTCCTGTCAATGACACGCCCACGGACATCGCGCTGAGCGCCACGACGATTGCCGAAAACAACGCGGCCAATGCCACGGTGGGCACCCTCAGCACAACGGATGTGGACGCGGGTGACACCTTCACTTACACGCTGGTCAGCGGAACGGGGGACACGAACAACAGCAGCTTCACCATCTCTGGCGACGCCTTGAAGCTGACGCCGAGCGCTGACTACGAAACGAAAAGCAGCTACGCGGTCCGCGTGAGGACGACGGATGCAGGTGGGTTGTTCTATGAGGAGGCGCTTACGATTAGCATTTCGGATGTCAACGAAACGCCTGTCATCACCAGCAATGGCGGTGGTGCCACGGCTTCCATCAGCATTGCGGAAAACACCACGACGGTGACCACGGTAACAGCGACCGATCCCGAAGTGCCATCCCTGCAAACTTTGACCTATTCCAAAACAGGCGCGGACGCTTCGTTGTTCACGATCAGCAGTCTCACCGGTGTGATCACCTTCACCAGCGCCCCGAACTACGAGCTACCGCTGGACGCGGGTGCCGACAATGTTTACGACGTCACCGTCACAGCCTCCGACAACGGCACGCCATTGATCAGTGACTCCCAGAACCTGAGCATTACCGTTACTGACGTGGTGGAAGTCCAGCGTGATGTGTCCAACCCCTGGACCCAGTCTTACGGCGGAATCAACGCCCCAACCACGCGGCGCAATGGCGACGCGAAGGCAGTGGTGGTGCAGCAGAGCGCAGGCAGTGCCGTGGCGGCGTATGCCACCGGTTTCATCACCAACGCGGCTGGGAATAAGGACATTTATACGGTGTGCTACAACCCGGCGACCGGCGCGGTGGTGTGGGAGAGCATCTTCGATGGCACGGCCGGTGGGCATGACGAAGGCAGTGCGCTCGCCGTGGATGGCAACGGCGACTTGATCGTCACGGGCTACAGCACCAACGCCTCTGGCAATGCCGACGCGATCACCGTGAAGTATGCGCATGCCGACGGCACGCAGATCTGGCAGAAGATTTACGCCGGATCAGGCAACGGCGCTGATGTCGGCATCAGCTTGGCGGTGGATGCCTCCAACAATGTGGCCGTTGCCGGATATGGTACACGCACAGCAACGGGTCTGGATGTGTTTGGCGCACGGTATGCGAGCGACGGTAGCACCCTCTTTGAGGTGCTGGTGGACGGCGGTAGCAGCAGCACGGATCTGGCGGTCAGTGTTGCCGTTGACTCGGCAGGCAACTTGCTGGCGGCAGGGTATGCCACCCTGAGCGGGAATGCCAAAGACCTGCTGGTGATGAAACTTTCGGCAGCAGCAGGGGCCAGCCTGTGGACCTGGACGGCCAACGGCATCTCCAATGTGGACGATCAAGCCTACTCAGTGGCGGTGGGAGCCGCAGACGCGGTGTTTGTCACCGGGTCAATCAGAAACAACAATTACGATCTCTATGTTGCAAAGCTAAGCAGCGCAGGTGCTACACAATGGAGTCAGCAGTGGAATAGTCCCACCAACTCCTCGGACGCCA
>JBIIUD010000329.1:0-4481 GCA_044340175.1 Verrucomicrobiaceae bacterium | reverse complement strand
CCAAGATCACATCCCGCCCACCGGCGGACGCAGAAGAAATCAGGCAGCGTCCACTGGCCACGGTGTAGCCTGTCTTCATGCCATTACAGGCACTCATGGTGCCGAGCAGCTTGTTCGTGTTTTCCAGCGTCACCGTCTTCCCGCTGTTGAAGGTGAATTTGTAATACCGACGCGAGACCGCATCCCGGATCACAGAGCTGCGATACGCCGCCATGGCCACCCGCGCCATGTTGCGGGCGGTGGAATATTGGCCTGGCTCTGTCAACCCATGCGGGTTGCGAAAATTCGACGCCGTGCCGCCGAGTTGTCGCATCTTGGCATTCATCTTCTCGGCGAAAGCGGCGGAGCTGCCTGCATTGTCCCGGGCTAAGGCTTTGGCGACGTCATTGGCGCTCTTCACCAGCACGGCGTAGAGGAGATTGCGCCGGGTGTAACGCTGCCCTGGAGACATGCCCAGGCGCGTCGGCTCGACCTGAACGTCTGTGGACTGGATGGTGACGGGTTTGTCCAGGTTCCCTGCATCCAATACCACCAGAGCTGTCACCAATTTCTGGGTGCTCGCAACAGCGCGTCGCTGGTCCGCATTCCGGGAGGCGAGGTGCGCGCCAGTGCGGGCGTCGATCAACAAATAAGACTGCGCCCGAATCACTGGCGCAGGACCGCTGGTGCGGGCGATCTGCATTCCCGCTGGATAAGGGTCACGGCTGGGGAACGGCTGCGGAACTGGCGGAGACGCCATCGGACGAGGCTGGGCAGCCGGGTAGCCTGGCGCGGCATAGCTGCCTTGCGGCAGGCCTGTTGGACCATAACTCATGGACGGATGATACTGGGTGCCAGCCACCTTTTGCTGACCGCTGCCACAGGCTGTCAACACCAGCACCCCAAACATCGCCGCGCTGAACAGGCGGACACGAGACAAACAGAGGGAAAACATCATGGGATAAAAGGGAAACTCAGACGGGAGCCGTTCACCCGCCAAACACTGGCAAAAAGACCCGCCCCGCCCACTTGTCAAACCACGAAGCACCAAATCCCATGCTTCGAGCACGCACATCGCTCTTGCCACACCCCCAGAGTCCAGGTTCAATGCCTGCCATGTCATGGCTCACCCGTCTCCTGCTTCCAGTGCTGCTTTTGGGCGCACTCGCAGCTTTTCATCAGCACGGCAAGAATCGCGTTCAGCGGGTGGTCGCAGCGGGTGCTAGCAAAACACTGCTCATCGGCAACGGCAGCGACATCGAGTCGCTTGACCCGCACCTCGTCACCGGCCAGCCCGAGCATTGGGTCATCACGGCGCTCTTTGAAGGTCTTGTCGCTCCAGATGCGGAGAATCCCGATCTTGACGCTCCCGGCTTAGCCTCGGCTTGGCGTAGCGACGACTTCCAAACCTGGACCTTTGATCTGCGCAAAGACGCCACCTGGAGTGACGGCACTCCCATCACCAGTGCCGACTACCTTTACTCCTTTCAGCGCATGCTCTCCCCTGAACTCGGCTCCCATTACGCCGAGATGCTTCACCTCATGAAGGGCGCGGCGGCTTTCCATAGCGGCAAAACCCAGGACTTCTCCAGCGTCGGCGTCAGCGCACCAGATGAGCACACCCTCGTCATCACCCTGGAAGGACCCGCACCCTATTTTCCTGGCATGTTGAAGCATTACACCTGGTTCCCCGTGCCGCGCCATGTCATCGAGCGCTTTGGCTCCATGACCACACGCGACACCCCCTGGGCGCGACCCGGTAACATCGTCTCCAGCGGCGCCTTCATCCTCAAAGACTGGCGGTTGAACCACTTCATCGCCGTGGAAAAAAACCCCCGCTACTGGGATGCCGCCACCACCAAACTCAATGCCATCCACTTTTTCCCCATCGACAACCCTGAGTCCGAGGAACGAGTCTTTCTCGACGGTCAGCTTCACTTCACCTCCACCGTTCCCCTTGATAAAATCCCCCGCTATCGACAAAGCAAGCCACCTTACTTCGAACAGAGCCCCGAACTGGCCTGTGAATTTTATCGCTTCAACACGACGCGGGCGCCCTTTGACAATCCCAAGGTCCGGCAGGCCTTTGCGCTTGCCATCGACCGCGTCACACTTGTTGATCAAGTCATTCGCAGCGGTCACCTCCCCGCAACTGGTCTCACCCCACCCGGGGCCCACCCCGACTACCACCCGCTGAAAGTCATGCGCTTTGATCCCACCGCCGCGCGACAACGACTCGCTGAAGCGGGTTTCCCCGGTGGCAAAGGTTTCCGCAAACTGGAAATCCTCACCAACACCAGTGGCACCGCCCGAACCATCGCTGAATTTTTCCAGGAAAGCTGGAAGAAGCACTTGGGCATCGAGACCACGATCCTCCAGCAGGAGTGGCAGGTTTACATCGACTCCCAGCAGTCCCTCAAATACGACATCTCACGCGCAGGCTGGGTTGGCGATTACGCAGACCCATACACTTTCCTTGGCATCTGGCGAACAGGCGATGGCAACAACAACACGGGTTGGAGCAACCCACGCTATGATGAACTCATGCTCACGGCCACCCGCGAGCCCGATACCGCCCGCCGCATCGCCGCCATGCAGGAGGCGGAGTCGCTCCTCCTCGCTGAACTGCCCATCATTCCCATCTTCTGGCGCATGAACTCCCACCTGATCCGCCCCGAACTCAAAAACTGGAAGCACTCCGTCATTAGCCACCGCTGCTACAAAGCCCTCGACCTCGCCCCCTTCAACAAGCCATGACCCGCTTCATCCTTCAGCGTCTCCTCCAGGGCATCGTGGTCATCATCGCGGTGATCTCCATCACCTTCCTGATCATCCGCCTCGGTCCCGGCAGCCCCTTTGCCAACGAGCGCGACATGCCTGACTATGTCCGAGAAAATCTCGACCGCTTATACGGCCTGGACCAACCCCTCTTGGTCCAGTTAGGTCGCAACCTCTGGAGCTTCCTCACCCTTGACCTGCCAGTTTCCTACAAGCTGAAAGGCTGGAACGTTGGCGAAATCATCGCCCAAGGCATGCCGGTATCTTTTACTGTCGGCGGTGCGGCCTTCATCATCGCCGTGCTCGTCGGTGTGCCCGCAGGTGCCATCGCTGCGTTACGCGCAGGTAAGTTTGAAGATCGTTTCACCATGGCCACAGCCACCCTGGGGGTGTGCATTCCCAGCCTTGTGTTAGGTCCTCTGTTAGCCCTCCTTTTCGGCCTTTACCTGGGTTGGTTCAACTCCGCCGGCTGGTATGATGCAGACGATTGGGTACTGCCCTCGCTCACACTCGGCCTGATTTCCGCCGCAGCCGTCGCCCGCCTCACCCGCGGCGGTCTCAGAGAAACCCTTTCCCAAGACTACATCCGCACCGCACGAGCCAAAGGTGTCTCAGAAAACATGATCGTCATGCGGCACGCCTTCCGACTCGCCTGCCTACCGCTCATCAACTACCTCGGCCCTCTCGCGGCAGGCCTGCTCAGCGGCTCCTTCGTCACCGAGACCGTCTTCCAACTGCCAGGGCTCGGCCGCCATTTCATCCATTCCGCTCTGCACAAGGACTTCACCCTTGCCATGGCGCTCGCTGCCTTTTTCGCCATCCTGATCGTCGTCTTCAATCTTCTCGTGGACATCCTTCAGGCCTGGCTCAATCCTAAGATCAGGCTGAAATAGTCATCCATCGCGGCGGCGGACCCCCGCCTTTGCCAAAACATTGCGCGTGATCGTTTGCACCCGCTCATCCACGCCATGTGGACGTGAATGATGACTCCACGGCAGCATGTGTCCTGGTGGACTGCTCAGTCCCTGCGTCCAAAAAATCGTGCTCGCATTGAACACCACATTGCCCTTTGGCCCCTCGAACACCGTCGCGGCATACTTGCCCAATCGAGTACCTCCCGCCCACACATTGCCTTCAGCCACCACTTGTAGCCCGTCTCTCGCAAGGTCTGGGTCCCCATGAAACTCCCACCCTACCAGTCCCGAAATGCTGTCACCTTGCTTCATGCCTGTGCCCGCAAACAACCAGTGATCGGGCAGCGCGCAGGTCCAGTCACCACCGCCATTGAAGGGCACTACGGTGCGCGCCCCGATGATCTCCCGTTCATCGGGACCCGTCCTTTCAAATGGTCCGAGCACCTTCGCATAGGCTTCCTTTTCTTCTTCTCGAAACTCTCCATAACAGGTCTCACGCGTCAGCCTGCGGTTCGCCACTCCCTGCGCATTCGCCGTGAACGGCGTCACCATATAAACATCATTTGCAGACAGCCAAAGCACACTCGTTCCCGCCTCAATTGCCTGCTTCACATTTTGATACTGCCGCAGGTCCCAATACTCATCGTGCCCCACGCTAATCATCGCCTTGCAGCGTGTGGCATTGCCTGCTTCCACATTATCAACGTTCGAACAATAGGTCACATCATAACCCTGCTCTTCCAGCCAGTAGCACAGCGGATACTCCCACAGCATGAACTCTCCACTGCCCATGGTCAGCAGATTGTTGAC
>JBIIUD010000328.1:0-4486 GCA_044340175.1 Verrucomicrobiaceae bacterium | reverse complement strand
GCCGATCTGAATCCAACCGGACAGGGGCAACAGGCTGGCGACCAAACTGGTGCTTGCAAGACCGAGGCAGACAAAGGCGAGGGGAATGAGCAAGCAATTGGCCAAAAGCCCGGCGGGGGTGACGGTATGAAAATGATACCACATGAGAGGCAGGCTGCCTAGCCAGGCGGCCGCAGAGACGGAAGCTAGAGCGGCCAACTGCCCGCGCATCCATTTGCTGGCTCTTTGCGCAGGTGAGGCCAAGGCGGGAGGCAGAAAGGGATCCAATTGAGTCCAGGGTTTGAACCATTCATGCAGGGGCCCGGCCAGGATGGCGATGGCTAGCAAAACGCCAAAGGAGAGTTGGAAGCCCGCTTGATAGAGTTGATGGGTATCCCAGGCCAACAGGACAAGTGCGGCGGCACCGAGGCTGTTGAGCAGGTTGGAACGGCGCATGACGAGGCTGCTACTTAGGATGATGGAGACCATCAAGGCCGCCCGTGCTGCGGAAGGCCGCCATCCGGTGACATAAGCATAGGCAAAAACCAACGGCACCACGAGCAGGACCAGGTGCTGGCGTCTCATGCAGAAGGGGCGGGCCAGCATTTGCAGGATCACTGATATCAGGGCCACATGCAGCCCACTCACAGCAAACACGTGCAGCGTTCCACTGCGGCGAAATGAGTCCTCAATCCGAGGATCCGTGTCTTCAGACGCGCCTAATACCATTGCACGGATCACGGACAGTGGCTCTGGCTGGTCTTCAAGCCCACGCCCTAACCTTCTTTGGATGCTGGAACGGCAAATGGAGGCTCCCTCACGCAGCAACCGCATGGGCGACCACCGGTCTTGCTCAATTGCCAAGATTTGGTTCACGGTGAGGTAGCCGAGCACTCCGTTTCTCAAGGCGTGCTCGCGAGCGTCAAACTCTCCCTGATTGGCAGCTTTTTGGTTAGGGCGTAAGGTGCCAATCAATCGGCACCGGGCAGACTTGAGTGGAGCGCTGCCTTGTGGGAGCAGGGCCATGAATCGGCCGTCAGGTTCCCAGTGAGTTTTTTTCGGGCCTTTGTCACGTATCACCGTCACCTGCAGTAGACTCCTGATCCTGCCCTTGGGTGTCACTTCAGAGCGGATTTCTTCGGCTTCCACTTCGACCAAACGGCCTTTGGAGGCTTCGGGCGATTCCAGCCAGGCCACCAGGGGAGACCCGAATGTTTCTGTGAGCCGCCGACTATGGAGCCCACCCCAAACACAGCCGACCAAAAGGAGAAGCCAGAACGGCTTGGGCATTTTTTTCCCCAAGGGTGTGATGGCTGCCGCTAGGACCAACGCGGCTAGCCAAATCCAAGCGCTACCGCCGCCGTTCTGGGATTCGGCCAGGAGAATCCCTGCCATAGCGGCAAGGGCACCAAGACCTAGAGGAAATATTCGCCACCAAGAATCCATCGCGCTATCGATCTATGGGTGGTGGGTTTCACTTTGGGCGGTCACCACCACTCTTGACGCGCTGTTCGGTCGTTTGCTTGAACTTCATTTGATCCAGCTCGTTGATGCGGTGATGCGCATTGGCGCTATGCCGTGTGTTGGGACAGAGAGTGAGCACTTGCTCCAAGATTTCTCTGGCCCCGTCATAATCATGGACCTTTTCTGATAGGATGTCGGCCATGCGAAACATCAAAAAGGCAGCCTCTTCCACTGGCCAAACCCGACTTTGCAAATGACGCTCGAGCACCTGCATCGCTGAGGCCGTGTCGTGCAGGCGGTCGCTCTGAATTTTGGCGATTTCAGCCACGGGATGCGGATCCTCAGGATGCGCTTTCGCTAGTTTCTCATATTCAGCGATAGCGCCTTCATAATCGCCCTGGGCGACTTTTGCGGCAGCCTTCATTTGGTCATCAAGCTGAATTTCCTCGCCCGAGGAATAAAAAAAGGTGCCCAAGAGCTCGCCAAACCAGGGAATGAAGATTTTGGTGGCCCAAAGACCGCCACCCGCTCCGACGAGGATGAAGAAGATCAGTTTCACCCCATCGTCCGCTTGTTTCACAAAATGCCACGCAAGCAGGATCAGCAGCACCACGAGACCTAATAGACACGCACGAATGATCAGGCTGGTATTCATGGCAGCAAGGGGAAGCGAGACTAGAAATGCACCCAGTTTCCCTTAGAAGGTAACAGACAAAAGCTGAAGCAGGCAAGCATTATCTGCCGACAAGAATCCTGTCGGAGAGGGCGTGTGACTGGGAGAAACCAAGACGTTTTCTTTGGCAGCTCAAAAGTGGCGCAGGGGCTCCGTCTGGCAGCGGCAGGCCTCTTCTGCCCTCGGTGGAAACCTAGCCTCTCCCTCGTATGGCTGCAAGAGCAGCGGGGGCAGAGGCGTTGCGGATGTCCATGCTTTTTCGTTCCATCACTCCGCTGATTCTGCTTCCTTTGCTCGCCCTCAAGGTAACTGCCGGGGAGCCGACGAATGCCAAGGAGGCTGCGGAGAAAAAGGCGGCCGCCAATCGGGTCACCGCAGAGCAGTTTGCAGCTTGGAAGGCGCTGCTGCCACCCGAGCAACAGGCCTGGGAAACGGTGCTAGAGCAGAACTTAGGCGCGTTTTACCTGCCCTTGTATCAAGCCGAAAAGGTCAAAGGCCGGGTCAGCGCCTGGGACTACGTGCAGGATGACCCCAAGCTGCCGCGCGTGCTGCTGATTGGCGATTCCATTTCACGCGGTTACACGTTAGCGACACGCGCGGCGCTGGCGGGCGTGGCGAACGTGCATCGCGCCCCCGAGAACTGCGGACCGACGGCGAACGGGCTCAAAAAGCTGGCCGTCTGGTTGGGTGCGGGGCGTTGGGACATCATCCATTTTAACTTCGGCATCCATGACCGCAAAACGCCGCTGGCAGATTATGAGCAACGCTTGGAGGAGATCGTCACGAAGCTGAAGACGACGGGGGCGCGCGTGATCTGGGCCAGCACAACGCCCGTGGCAGAGGGTGGGATGAAGGATGCCACAGAAGCGGATCTGGTGGCGCGCAACGCTGCAGCTGCGGCGGTGATGGCCAAGCATGGGGTAGCGATCAACGATCTCCATGCGGCGATGCTGCCTCACCTCGTCAAGTTTCAAAACCCGAAGGATGTGCATTTTGGTGAGCCCGGCTATCGCTTCCTTGGGGATCAAGTCGCCGCCGCGATCTCGAAGGCCGTGCCATATCTGACCTCCGTGAACACCGCCGTGATTCCCCTGGGCAAGCTGGAGCGTGACAGCTACGGCTGGGAGGAACGTCATGCGGCAGTGATGAAGGTGAAGGCGGAGATCGACCCTGAGATCGTGCTCATTGGCGACTCGATCACGCATTTCTGGGGCGGACAACCCGATGGGGGTAAGATGGGGAATCGCGGTTCCGAAACCTGGGCACAACTTTTTGGCCAACGACGCGTGTTGAATTTGGGGTTCGGCTGGGACCGGACGCAGAACGTGCTCAAACGCATCGCTCTTGGGCAGTTGGATGGCTTGAAACCCAAGGCCGTCGTGATTCACATCGGCACGAACAACTTGGCGCAGACCGAAAATTGCCGATCGAATAGCCCAGCGGAGATCGCTCAGGGTATCCAAGCCATCATTGAGCAGGTGCAGGCAAAGTGTCCTGGCACAGCGATTGTTTTGATGGGGATATTCCCGCGCGGGCAAAAGAGCGAAGACCCGAAACGTGCGGTGCTTCGTGAGATCAACGGCTTGCTAAAGGCACGTCAGGAGCAGCCGGGGGTGACCTTTCTTGACATCACAGACCACTGGCTCAGTGACGATGGCACCCTCTCGAAAGAGATCATGCCGGATTTTTTGCACCCGAACCAGAAGGGTTACGCGGTGTGGGCGGAGGCGCTGAAGACGGTGCTGCCGCAGTAAAGCGCTGGTCCACCCAACCCGTCCGGCTCAAATGGACTGCAGCCGCAATCGTTGGGACAGGGTGTGCTCTTCGCCTGGGCCTAGATGGACAATGCCCGGCGCGGAGTTCACCGCCTCGACACAAACAAAGAAGGGGTAAGCATCATCCGGTAAGTCGGCAAGACGTTGGGATTTTTCAATCCATGGATTCCAGACCACGGTGGATCGGCTGCCGCCCTTTTCCACCACCACGGTGCGCCGTCCTGCGCGATCGAGCAGGCGCACCGTGCCACGCGATTCGTAGTTGCGATCTACCTCCCGATCAAAATACACCGGCCCACTTTGCTCAATGCGTTCCGGGGAAAGTCGGGACTCGACGTAGTAGCTATCATCGAGTCCGATCACCGCCGCCTCACGCACATCCATCACGCTGAGATAGGTGTGCAGCGCACCGGTCATCGACCATTCGGTGTCACCCGTATTTTTGACGTTCAATGCTAGGCTAAGGGTTGCGCCCATCTTCACTTCCAAACGGAGTTCAAAGCGATGCGGCCAGAACGGAACGGTCGCCTCACTATCCTGGAGCAGAAGCTCCAGGGTCACGCCCATGAGTCCTTCTGTTACCGCAGCCACGCTC
>JBIIUD010000327.1:0-4487 GCA_044340175.1 Verrucomicrobiaceae bacterium | reverse complement strand
CTCTATAACCTCTGTGTTAGTTCCGATCGCGAGGCGGAAGGGATCTGATGGATCGAGCAGGAGCGTTGATTCGGCGGTGATAAAAGCCTGGCCGGTGATGGTGGGGATGATGCCGTTTTCGGTTAGCTCGTAGGTTCCCTCGAAGACGCTGCCGAGGATGCTTTCCTGGCGCCAGGGTTGGCCAGGGGCGAGTTTGTCATCGGCAGCGAGACAGGCGAGCTTCGCACTCGTGCCAGTGCCGCAGGGGGAGCGGTCGTATTCGCCGCCGGGGCAGAGGACGAAATTGCGGCTGTGGTTGGTGGGGTTGTGAGGAGGGGCGAAGAGTTCGATGTGATCGACTTCGGGGTAGCCAGCAGCGCGGACGGCTTCGCGGATGTTGAGACTGGCTTGGGTCAGTTGGGGGATGTTTGGAAGGGTGAGGTCGAGACCGTGATCTGAGACGAGGAAGAACCAGTTGCCGCCCCAGGCGATGTCGCCAGTGACGCCGCCGACCTGTACGGACTTGGCCTTGCGATAGGAGAGGACATTGCGGATACTGACGCGGTCGTCGGCGTGCAAAGTGGCGGTCACGATACCGACGGGGGTTTCGATTCGGTGTTCGCCAGCGGAGATGCGACCGAGGTGTTTGAGGGTGATGATGAGGCCGATCATGCCGTGGCCGCACATGCCTAAGAGGCCGACGTTGTTGAAGAAAATGACTCCGGCGGCACAGGCGGGGTCTTGAGGCTCCACCAGCAAGGCACCGACGATGACCTCGTGGCCGCGGGGTTCGCAAATGATGGCGCGGCGGTAGGTTTCGAGGTCAGAGGCGGTCACTCCGCTCAGGACCACGCGGGTGGGCTCGCCGCCGGTGTGTGAGTCGATGATGGGGATGCGTTTCATGAAGGGGAGGACGTGTTGAATCGATCTGGCGACATCAAGTTGAGGGCGACGGGGGACGGTTCATCGGCAAGGAGGTTGGCGACGATTTGGCCGGTGGCAGGGGCGAGGCTGAGGCCCATCATGGCATGACCGGTGGCGATGGTGAGGTTTTTCCAGCGAGCGGTGCGACCGAGGTAAGGCATGCCGTCAGGTGAGACGGGGCGTAGACCGCTCCAGGGTTTGATGCCGGCGAAGGCGCTTTCCTGGAAGGCCGGGAAGTAGCGGGTGAAGGACTCGGTAATGCCCTGCACGCGTTCCTGGGAAATGGAAGCATTCAAGCCGGAGAGTTCCATGGTGCCACCGACGCGCAGGGCGCCATTCATCGGGGTCACGGCAAGACGCGCCTCAGTGCAGATGCTACAAAGAGCGGGGAGTTGCGTGGGTTGGGACAGGGTGAGACTGTAGCCTTTCCCGGCTTGCATGGGCAATTTCAATTGCAGGTTCTTGGCTAGCTCAGTGGACCACACGCCGCCACAGAGCACGAGCTCTTCGAGATCGAAGTGTCCTCTCGAGGTAGAGACTGAGTTGAGCTTAGGTCCGGTTGTCTCGAACCCCTTCACTTCCGTTTCCCAAATGATCTCGACGCCTAGACGATCCAACTCAGATTCCAAGGCGGTGATGAAGCGGTCGGGGGTGAGATGGCAGTCCTTGGGAAAGTACACGCTGCCGCAGATGTCCATGGTGACCTCGGGGTCGAGCGCTGCGGTGGCTTTGGCATCGAGCACTTCAGCAGGGATGCCGAGTGCGTTGGCGGTGACTGCCATGTGGGCTTCTTCATCCAGTGTGCGCTGCTCTTTGCACAGCATGAGCAGGCCCTTTTTCACTAGGCCGAAGTCGAGGTCCAAGTTTTCGAAGCACTGACGGCTGAGCAAACTCAGGTCTCTCAGCACTGGAGCTGCAGCATCCACTCTTGGTTGGGTGGCGGCTTTCCAAAACTCAATGCCCCAGGTGAGCAGATCGAGATTCAACCGTGGCTTGATGTAAAATGGGGAACGCGGATTCCACATCCATTTCAAGCCGAGTTTGACCATGCCTGGTGCGGCGAGCGGGATGAAGTGGCTGGGCACAATCATGCCGGCGTTACCGAAGGAGCAGCCGTCACGCTGTCGGGGTCTTTGTTCGATGATCCTGACGGTCATGCCGCGTCTGGCACAAGACAGGGCCGTGCACAGTCCAATGACGCCTGCGCCGAGGATAGTCACATTCGCAGTCATGGAGCGAGCGAAGTGAGCGCGGGGCGCTGAGCCAGGGCGTCACGGATGATTTTCAGCACGTGTTCACGCTCGGTCCCTGAAAGAGGAAGGCGTGGCTCTCTGACCCACTCGCTCGCGAGGCCGGTCTCTTGGCAGAGAAGCTTTATGTATTGAACAAAATGGATGTGGGTATCCAGCTTCATGAGGGGCTGTGTCCAGCGGTAGAGCTCACGGGCCTCATCCCAGCGTTGAGCTTGAGCGAGATCCCACAGCCTTTGGTTTTCTTGTGGAAAGGCGATGCCGCTGCCAGCGACCCAGCCGTCGATCCCGAGGATGGCAGACTCGAGGAAGAGATCATCCACACCGGTGAAGATTTGATAACGAGAGCCGGTGAGATTGCGCAGTTCGGTGATGCGGCGGGTGTTGGCGCTGCTTTCCTTGATGGCGACGAGGTTGGTGACGTCGGCAAGATCGACAAACATTTCTGGGGTGACATCCGTGTGATAGCCGACGGGATTGTTGTAAAGCATCCATGGCAGGGTCGTTGCCTTGGCCAGGGTGCGGAACCAGTGCTGGGTTTCGATTGGATCGGTTTTATAGACCATCGGCGGCATGATCATGAAACCTGAGGCACCGAGTTTTTCGCCATCCTGCAGGTAGCGAATCGCAGCCTGGGTGCTCATTTCGGCGACGCCGCTGAGCACAGGGACACGACCTGCTGCGGTGTCGATGGCGCATTGGAGAACGGCGCGTTTTTCATCGGGTTGCAGGCATTGGTTCTCACCGAGTGATCCGCAAACGATGAGGCCAGAGACGCCGGATTCGATGAGGGCTTCGAGGTGGCGCGCGGTGGCGGGCAGATCCAGGGATTGATCCGAGTGAAGGTGGGTGATCGCAGCGGGAAAGACGCCTGTCCAAGGGAGATTGCTCATGAGGTGATGATGAGCGTGTTTGTGGAAGGGTTCTTGATTGCTTTTGGGGTGGGAATCTGCCATTTCAGTCAAAAGATGAATCCTTCGACACTCATTCGACATGAAGGCCACACGCCGCGTGAACGCAGCAGTTGCGGTTGGCGGGATCGCTTGATCAGCCGGGAAGATGCAGCGCTATCGCCTGCGGCCTGGGCGCATGCGGTGGACATTGACGGGGCCAAACCGCATTATCACAAGCGCTCCACGGAGCTTTATTATGTGCTGGAGGGCGCGGGATCGGTGTTCCTTGATGGCGAAGAACATGCAGTGACCAAGGGATCGCTGGTGCACATCCCGCCAGGGGTGGTGCACGGCGCCCGCGGGCAAATGCGGGTGCTGGTGGTGGGAGTGCCTGACATTGCAGAAGACGATTACTTTCTCCCAGAAGAAGCGTCGGCAGCCTCATGATGCAGGGTTTTCCGGAGCATGAGGTGACGGAGGCGCTGTTTGATGCGCTGCCGGATGTGGTCTATTTTATCAAAGACAAAGCGGGCAGGTATGCGCGGGTGAATCAAACGCTGGCGAATCGGTGCGCGGGAGGCGACAAACGCAAGCTGCTTGGCAAACGACCATCGGAGGTGTTTCCGTCGGTCTTGGCGGCAAGTTATGCGCGGCAGGATGAGACGGTGCTGCAAAGTGGGAAGCGGGTGGAGCATCAGTTGGAACTGCACATTTACCCCGGCGGGATCGCGGGCTGGTGCATGACCACGAAACATCCGCTGCGGGATGAAAAGGGGGACATCGTCGGAGTGACGGGCATCTCCCGAGATCTCAACGCACCGAGTGATAAGGCGAGTGGATTTGTGGAATTGTCGAAGGCCCTGAGGTTCATGCAGATGCACTATACCGAGAGCTTGCGCATTGACGACATCGCCAAGAAAGTGGGGTTGAGTGTGTATCAGTTTGAGCAGCGCATGCAGAGGCTGTTTCAAATGAGTCCGCTGCAACTGCTGCACAAACTGCGACTGGATGAGGCGACGCGGCTGCTGCGTGAGACGGGGCTGAGTCTCAGCGAGATCGCCCTGCAAACGGGGTGGTGTGATCAAAGTGCGTTCACCCGTCATTTCAGTCGCTATGCGGGCATGGCTCCGGGGAAGTATCGGGCGATGGTGAAGGAGATTTAACCCATGGCGGTTTGACGCGCCCAGTGGTCGGCGGCGATGAGGTCTTCGAGGCTGGGGTGGGCGATGACGGTGTGGGCGTTCATGACGCGCTCGACGGTGTGCCAGATTTGGGGGAAAGACGTAAGGCCTTCGATGAATGCCGCAACAGCGACTTCGTTGGCGGCATTCAGGACGGCGGGCAGGGTGCCACCGGTGTCGCCGGCGTGGCGGGCGAGGTCGAGGGCGGGGAAGTCCTGGGTGCGTGGGGCTTCGAAGGTGAGGCTGGCGAGCTGGGCGAA
>JBIIUD010000326.1:0-4489 GCA_044340175.1 Verrucomicrobiaceae bacterium | reverse complement strand
GAACCGACAGCGGCTGATGGTGAGCGTTTGCGTGGGCTGCTGGGGGAAGTTCAGGAGTTGCAAAGCCGGCAGAGCTTCTTGGATGCCCTTATGAAGCTGGAGGCGATCGAGAAAGCCTTTCCTGAGGCTGCGGATGTTTACACGATGCGCGGTTCCATTCAGTTGGCTCCGAGCATTCGTGATTTTGCGGCTGCCGAAGCTTCGTTTGTCAAGGCGGCGGCACTCAGTCCGGGAGAGTGGGCACCAATGTTCAATCTGGCGGAACTGCCTTTTGTGAAGCACGACTGGAAGGAGTCGAAAGCAAGGTTTGAGGGGTTGTTAACGGCGTTCCCTCAAATGCCACTCGCGATGCGGCATCTGGTGCAGTTTAAGACGTTGGTGTGTCAATTGAAGCTGAACGATGTGCAAGCGGCGGAGGCCGTGTTGGCGGCGAACTTCACCTTCATGGATGACACTCCGGCCTACTACATGGCGAAGGCAGCGATGGCTTTCAATGCCAAGAACGATCCGGTGGCGCGGGAGTGGCTTGAGAAGGCGAAGGGCATTTTTGGTGATCAGCCTTTGGTTTCCTATGTCGACAGCCTGATGGAGGCGCGGTGGATTCCAAACATTGGGCTGCCGAGGGTGTCAAATGAGGTGACGAAGTGAGCAGTCTCTGGCACCTTTCAGCAGATACAGGGGGAACCTTCACGGATTGCTTTGGTCGCGATCCCTCGGGGCAGGAACTGAGATGCAAGCTATTGTCCACAGGCTGTTTGCGGATGCGTGTGGCGTCGGTAGAGACGAGACGGGTGACGATGAACGGCCTGCCTGAGCGGGAGGCGGGTTTTTTTGTTGGATGGCAAATGCGGCGGGTGGGGGCCAGGGATGGGGCCAGGATCACGGCTTCCTCGGGTGGGTGGCTAGAGTGCGGCGGAGACTGGGCGGTGGGAGAGCTTGTCGAAGTGCTGACCGGGGAGGAGGCACCAGTGGTAGGCGCGCGGTTGATGACCGGCACTCTCTTGGGAAATCCCTTTCCGCCGATGCGGATGCGATTGGCGACGACTCGGGCGACCAATGCGCTTTTGGAAGGCAAGGGATGTCCGACACTGCTGGTGGTGACGCGTGGGTTTCGAGATGTTTTGAAGATCGGGGATCAAAGGCGGCGGGATTTGTTTGCCTTGAAGCATGAATCAAGACCGAACTTTGCAGCAGCGGTGGTGGAGGTGAGGGGGCGGGTGTCGTCTGAGGGCAAGGTGCTGGTGGCGCTGGATGAAGCTGAGGTGAGAGGTGCGGTCAAAGCTGCGCTTGAGCAGGGCATCCGCCATGCGGCGGTGGCGCTGCTGCATGGGGATTTGTACCCTGAAATGGAGATGCAGGTGGGGCGTTGGTTGCTGGCGGCGGGCTTTGAGCATGTCTCGCTTTCAAGTGTGGTGGCACCGTTTCCGAAGCTGCTCTCTCGAGCACAGAGTGTGGTGGCGAATGCGCTGCTAACGGGGCCCGTGGAAGCGTTTGTGCGTGGGGTGATGGAGCCTTTGGGGACCACCATGCAAATGATGACCAGCACGGGAGGGCTGGAGCCTGCGCGTTCAGTGCGGCCCAAGGATCTGCTCATCAGTGGTCCGGCGGGCGGGGCGGTGGGGGCGGCCGCCTGTGCCCAGCGAATGGGTTTTGATAAGGTGCTGACCTTGGACATGGGGGGGACGAGCACGGATGTGGCGAGGATCGAAAACGGGCGTCCGGGGTATCGCTTTGTGCAAAGGGTGGCGGGGATGGAGTTGCTGGCACCGAGTGTGGCGATTGAGACGGTGGCGGCTGGGGGCGGATCGATTTGTCGATGGACGGCTTCGGGTTTGAAAGTGGGACCTGAGAGCGCGGGCTCGGATCCTGGCCCGGCGTGCTACGGCAAGGGCGGACCTTTGACCGTGACGGATGTCAATTTCCTGCTGGGGAGGTTTGATCCCGAAAAGGCGCCGATTCCGCTGGAGATCGCAGCGGCAAGGAGCCGACTCCGAGAGCTGATGGCAGAGGTGGCGGACGATGTTTCGGAAACGGCCTTGCTGGAGAGTTTGCTGGCGCTGGCGGTGGAGCAGATGGCGGATGCGATTCGGCGGATCTCGGTGGCGGAAGGGTATGATCCTGCGGGCTATGCGCTGCTGTGTTTTGGCGGAGCCGGCCCGCAACATGCGTGTGCGGTGGCGGATCGACTGGGGATGACCACGGTGATTGTGCCGAGGCAGGCGGGGATTTTGAGTGCCGTTGGATTGGACTTGGCGCAGGCGGAGCGGCGGGTCGAGCGGGCGGTAGGCAAGGCGTGGTCGGAAGTGAAAGCTGATTTGAATGGCTGGGTGGTGGCGCTGACGGCTGAAGCCGAGAGGTTGTTGAGGGAGGATCTGGGTGGGTATGGGGAGGCGGAGGCCGCGCAGGTGATTTTGGAAATGCGTTTGCGCGGCCAGGATGCGCCTTTGCAGGTGGTGATGACGGGGGCGGTCGATTTGATCGAGCAAGCCTACGCGAGGCAGTACCAGCGGATGTTTGGGTATGAACCGCCAACAGGAAGGGTGGTGGAGCTGGTGAGTGTGCGGGTTTCACTCCGAGCCCTATCGGAGCGGCAATGCGACGAGGGAGTGCCAGGGACACTTTTGGAACCCTCCAATGACGTGCGCTTGATCCAAGATGCTTTCAGCACGCTGGTGGTGGAGGCGGGCTGGGCCATCGAAGACCGCGGGGATGCTGGGCGGGTGCTGCGTAAAGTGGCGAGAGGTGCGGGAACTGTGGCGTCGCCAGGGAGGGAGCTACTGCGGCACCGGTTGACCAGTGTGGTGGAGGAAATGGGGGCGCTGCTGAGGCGCACGGCCATCTCGACAAACATTCGCGAGCGGCTGGACTTTTCATGCGCGGTGCTTGATGCGGAGGGTCGCTTGATTTCAAGCGCGCCGCACATTCCGGTGCATCTCGGTGCTTTGGGATTGTGTGTCCGGGAGTGCATCAAGGTGGTGCCGCTGAAGAAGGGCGACACCCTGATCACGAATCACCCCGCGTATGGGGGCTCGCACCTGCCGGATGTGACTTTGATCACGCCGGTGCATGGTGAGGCGGGGGATTTGATCGGTTATGTGGCGAATCGTGCCCATCACGCAGAGATCGGAGGGCTGACTCCGGGGTCGATGCCTGCAGCGGCCAAATGCTTGGCGGAAGAAGGTGTGGTGGTCGCTCCGCAGCTTTTGATCCGAGGCGGTGAATCACGGTTTGAATCTGTGATGGCTCTTTTTACCCAGGGGCCGTTTCCAACGCGTAATCCAGCCGACAATTTAGCGGATCTGCATGCGCAAGTGGCGGCCAATCTGCTCGGTGCACGGCGCTTGCAGGAGCTTGAGCGCGGTGGGATGCGGTCGGAGTCGCTGGCGGAAATCTTAGCCCACTCCGCGGAGGTGATGAGGCGTCAAATCGAGCGACTGCCAGCGCAGTGCTTGGCTGAAGAATGGCTCGATGACGGGCATCGGTTGGCCGTGGCCGTACGGCGTGAGGGCGGGCGCTTGGTGATTGATTTTGAAGGGACGTCAGCCGTCCATCCTGGCAACCTGAATGCCACTCCAGCCATCGTCAGGAGCGTGGTGCTGTATGTTTTGCGGGTGTGGTTGCAGGAGGATTTGGCGCTGAATGAGGGGCTGATGGAGTCGGTCGATCTGCGCTGCCCGCCCTGTCTCTTGAATCCGGTTTTCACGGGGAATGATTTGACGGATCCGGCGGTGGTGGGTGGCAATGTGGAGGTCAGTCAGCGGCTCGTGGACACGCTGTTCAAGGCGCTGCACATTCAGGCCTGCAGTCAGGGAACGATGAACAATCTCCTGTTTGGAAATGGCAGCTTTGGATACTACGAGACCATCGCTGGTGGGGCGGGTGCAGGAGATGGTTACGCGGGTGCGGATGCTGTGCACACGCACATGACCAATACCTCGATCACGGATGGCGAGATTTTGGAGCGGCGGTATCCAGTGCGGCTGGTCCGGTTTGAAGTCAGGAAAGGCTCAGGAGGACAAGGGGTCTTTGCGGGTGGGGATGGAGTGGTGCGTGAGTTTGAGTTTTTGCAGCCATTGACGGTGTCGGTGCTGACGCAGCATCGCAGCTTGGCTCCGTATGGTCTAGCGGGTGGTGGTGAGGGTCAGTGCGGGCGGCAGGTGTGGGTATCCAAGGCGGGAGAACAGGTATTGGAGCCCATAGCGAGCTTGCCCGTGGAGGTGGGTGATCGGATCGTCATCGAAACGCCCGGCGGTGGCGGCTGGGGAGCTTGAGCGAAAGGAAGGCTTCGAAGCGTCCGGATCATTTTGCAGTGGCATCTGGGAAGAGCGCGGTGTTGGGTGTGGGATGTCGTTTCGTTTGAAAATGCTGCAAGTGGCAAGAGTGGCCCCCAAGGTGTTGGGGGAGGCGGCGGATTTGGTGGCGGGATTTTTGCAGTCGAAACAGGATGCCTGCGGCGGATTTGTGGATCGCGAGGGGAAACCCGACCTGT
>JBIIUD010000498.1:0-3554 GCA_044340175.1 Verrucomicrobiaceae bacterium | reverse complement strand
TTGTGAGGGAAGACACCCAGTTCTTTGCGCATGTCATAGACCCAGATGATGTCAGCGTCTTTGTCGCCTGGCTTGACAGGAGTGACCGAACCATCCTTACCTGGGGCAGCCAGATATTTGCCTTCATCCGTCATGCCTTGGTTACCATCGCTCAGGCCATTGACGTCAATGCAGACGACCTCACAACGGTTGGTGATCACATAACCCCGATTGCCGACAATCGTCGGAGCTGAGCACATGCCCAGGAACTCCCAGTCAGAGACCTTGCCTGCCCCAAGCTTCGGGGAGCAAAGCTGCCACATGAACTTACCGGTGTATTCATCAAACGCCATCACCACCCCGCGGTCACCAATGTGCTTGTCATCACGCGGAAACTCATTGTTGGTGCCAACAAAAACCTTGCCCCCGGCAATGCTCGGTGTGCCATAACTCTGACCACCTAGCTTCGCGATCCAGGCCACGTTTTTTGTTGTCGCTAGGTCAATCTCATCCGACCCCGCCTTTTTTTTACCCGGCTCCAACTCAAGGGGCAGTCCTTTCTCCTCAGAGACCATGTTGCGGGTAGCATTCCCCCCCCATGTGGGCCAGTCGGCCGCCGATACGGAGAGAGATGACGCCGCCAGCAGGGCGGTCAGAGCAAGCTTTCTTGATGGAATGGTAGTCATGATGATGCAGTTCAGGTTTGGGCGAGTGAAATCGTGCGGATTTTGTCTTTGTCTTAGGGGTTTTGGGTGACAGACAGGTTATCCAAATAAACCCGCTGCTGATTTTGAGGCGTGAATCCAAAGATACCTGGAGAGCCTGATTGATGGACAATGTCCGTCGGTGCTTCGAGCGTCCAGGCACTTGGTTCTGGCTGTCCGCGTTCCCACACCTTCGCGTAAACGACGCCCTTACCCGACCCATTGTCTTTGACGGATGTCTTCAAGGTGTACCACTTCTTGGCTTCCACTTTAAAAGGAACCGTGCGTGTGAAACGCTCAAAGTTTGAACTGATTTCAATCTGATTGGCATTGCCTTTGAGCACAATCGCGTAGCGCTGGTTGATCAACCCAATATCAGATTTGACCCGGCGATTGCCATCCGTCATCACATCAGCTTGAACCGTGTAGTCCTTCATGTCTGCTGTTCCCAGGAAAACCGTTGCCCGCTGGAAGATCAGACGATCGAAGGTTTTGGCGAAAACCTTCTCCCCATCGAGCTCACGCACATCAAATTTAAAGCGAGCGCCATTCCAAGCCAGCGGCGGGTAAGCAAACTTCACGCCCTCGTCAGGTTGCGTCTCATTGAGTTCAAACGCGTTGAAATTCTGAGTGAAGGGGGGCTTCAGAATCAGCCGACCGCGAAAGATACCGCTGATGCCATCAGCTGTTGCCTTGAACGCTCCGGCGGATGGCTTGGCCTCAGCTGCTGCCACAATTTCCCCGGCCTCATTGACTGACGCATCGAGCTTGGCCTTCACCTTCGCAGTTGGCGGGATAAAGGTTTCGATCGATGCCCCTTTGACTTCGGCCACAGGCATGCCAGCGGCATCGACACTGCGAATCCTGAAGGCGCGTTTTTCACCAGGGAAAACGACAAACTCCGAAGGAATGACCTGAAGTGCGACAGGTGCGCCAGCTGGGGGGATGACCGCAGCTGGGGCCGTCTCGACCGTCATGTCGGTATGCTGGATCTTAAAGCGGTACAGGCTTTCCGTTGTGTGCACCAAAAGGTGACCATTGACCACCATGGCCGCGCCGATGCAATTGCCCTTCAACTGCAGGCTTTGCACAACCTCACCCGAATCTGCCTTGATAACAAAGACCTTCCCCTCCATGAGCGGCGCATACAGGTACCCGTCAGCATAGACCAAGCTCGAGTGGGTATTGCCGTTGGATACTTTAGCCTCCCATTCGACGACACCCGTGTTCGCATTCACAGCGAATACAGCCCCTCCATCGGTGATTTGATAAACCTTATCACCAACCAGCACAGGCGAACTGGAGGCGGCCCCAAGATCGTTCCGCCACAATTCATGCGCCTTCCAAGGCTCAAATCCTCCGAGCACCTCAGGATCAATCATGATCTGCTCCTTAGCCCCAAATTTCTCGGGTAGCTTTACCGCGATCATCCGACCACGTTCGGTCGTGTCGACATTTTCATCGCCATGGATGGAAATCAGCTTGTCTCCATTATGGATCACGGGCGAGGCGTTGACCCCGACCTTGCAGGCCTTGAAACGCCACAGTGGCTTGCCGTTGCGCGCATTGATGCAAACAATGTTGCCGCAACCAGTGGCCGCGTAAAACACCCGCTGCCCATCCCGGGTTTCAAAATAGGGTGTCGAAAAGGAGCTGTCCGTTGGCGGGATTGTCCCCGGCGTGCAGGACCAAACCATCTCACCCGTCTTTTTATCGAATCCATAGAACCGATCAGCAGCAGGGCCATCAGCCCCCCAGTTGGCGGTGATGCCGCGGACAATCACCAGGTCACCTTCGATGGCAACGCAACCCACCTTGGAGTTCGGGAATGTCAGACGGCCAAAATCTTCCATCATTGAGTGCCTGAAAATCTCTTTACCATCCAGATCCCAACACCCAAACACCCCGTAGGCGGTGATCACATAAACTTGCCGAGATTCCGGATCAACCGTCGCTGAACCAATGGCATACCGATTGTAAACCGTGTCTGAAATGAAGTCTTTGATCTCCACCTCCCAAAGCTTTTTGCCTGTCTTTTCATCGAGGCAGGTCAACAATTCGATCAGTTCCTCTTTCTCTCCTTTGTAACCAAAACTGAAGACGCGACCTTTAAACACCACAGGGCAACCGCGACTGCGTGATTCATGCGTCCACACCGGAGCCTCATCCACCTTACCTGCTGCGCCTTTGTAGTGCTCCAAACTCACCCCAGACTGCAGGGGCCCACGCCAAGAGGGCCAATCATTGGCCTGAACGATGGCGCTCAAAAACGCCAATGGCAAAAAACAACGGTAAAAAGGGGCGGAGATCATGGCAGGTTATGAAATGGGAGGGGTACAAACGTCGTCAGGAGGAGTCATGCTTCAACCAGTTTCTTGAACCTCTGAATTTATCCTGGACGGCGTTCGGCCCAGTGGCCTCGAACCCACCCCTAATGTCAAAGTCCGGACGGCAAGGAGATGACCACCGATTCCGTGCGCTTCCTTTCGGAGGCTGATGCCCCATTCACGCTAGCGCAGTGGTCGCCGTCCATTCATGGCTTGGAACAAGGTCAGCTCATCCACATGATCCAAAGCCCCACCGGCAGGTAACCCTTGGGCTAGGCGGCTGACCGCGACACCACTTTCAGCCAAAACATCGCCCAAATAACCGGCGGTGGCCTCGCCTTCGACGTCTGATCCCACGGCCAAAATCACTTCCCGCGCCACCCCTTCTGCAACCCGACGACGCAACGGCTCGATCCTAAGGTCTTCTGGCGTCACATTGTCAAGCGGCGACAGCTTTCCACCGAGCACATGATAAAGCCCTTTGTAAGCACCCGAGCGCTCCAGTCGCAGAACATCGGCAGCGCGTTCCACCACACAGATCACC
>JBIIUD010000325.1:0-4495 GCA_044340175.1 Verrucomicrobiaceae bacterium | reverse complement strand
TGCGATGTGTACAACGAGGGGGTCAGTGGGGAGTTCATCCGCCGACTGTTGGATCAGCGCTATGACAAGGCGGTGAAAAGCAAGCCACAGGCCGACTACATCTTCATCCGTTACGGACTGAATGATCAGGCCAAAATCAAGGACTTCCCGACGGCTTTCCCCAAGGACTTTCGTGAGCTGTTGGCCCGACTGAAGCAGGACCATCCTGCCGCCATGCTGATACCGATGACCTGCATTCCTTATGCTCCGGACAATCTGCATGAGGACATCAACATCGTGATCCGGCGGATCGCTCAAGAAGAAAAGCTCACCTTGTTTGACATTGCCCCGCGCTATTTGGCGGAACTGAAAAAGGGCAAGGACATGCTGAATTATCGCCGTTATGCGCTCTCCAAGATCCCGGAAAACCTGCAGCCGCTGGCGACCCCCTATGTGATGCCTGGGGCTGAACCTCAGGTGGTGGTGCTGGACAATCGCCTCGATGGCCTGTTCGGGCACCTGCCGGGATGGACGAGCGATCGCCATCCGAATTTAGCGGGCTACAACGTCATCGCTGACGAGACCGCCCAATGGCTGGCTCCGGTCATCCGTGCGCGCCAGTGAAAGGCAGCGAGCCTTTGCATCAGCTTTTGCCCGCCGGATCAATATAACACTCTTTTCGACAACCGGTCTGAGACGCTACTTTTGGCATTTGGGGCACAGGAAGGTGGAGCGGTTGGTTTGGACGATGCGTTTGACGGGGGTGCCACAGATACGGCAGGGCTGATCTTCACGATCATAGACGTGAAGGGTCTGTTTGAAATAGCCGGGTTCGCCGCTTTCGTTAAGGAAGTCGCGCAGAGTGGTGCCGCCCATTTCGATGGAGGCGGTGAGCACTTCTTGGATGGTTTTGACGAGTTTTACAAAGCGGGGAAGGCTGACCTTTCCTGCGGCGAGCGTGGGGCGGATGCCGGCCATGAAAAGCGCTTCACAGGCGTAGATGTTGCCGACACCCACGACGATATGGCTGTCCATGATGAAGCTCTTGATGGAGGCGCTGCGACCCCGTGAGAGATCAAAGAGATGTCGTGCGGTGAAGTCGGTGCTGAGAGGTTCAGGGCCGAGGTCTTTGAGCAGAGGGTGGGCGCAGGGATCCCCATGAATCCATTGTACCGTTCCAAAACGGCGGGGGTCATGGAAGCGGAGTTCCATGCCAGAGTCGAGACGAAAGGCCAGGTGATCGTGCTTTCTCCAAGGAATCGAAGGGGCAAGGACGCGCAAGCTGCCGGACATGCCCAGATGGATGAGCAGGGTGCCGCGTGCGGTGGCAAAGAGCAGGTATTTGCCCCGTCTTGAGCCTGAGAGGATAGGGGTCCCCTCGATTTCGATCAGCTCGTCGGGCACGGGCCAGCGCAGGCGACGCTCCTGAACGATGAGTTCTCGGACGGTGTGACCGAGCAGGTGCGGGCTGACGCCGCGAAGAGTGGTTTCGACCTCGGGTAGCTCCGGCATAACACGCGCTGGGTCAGTGGGCGGAGGGTCGGGTTTGGCGTGGCAGCGAAAAGGCCAGCGCAGCCCAACCGATCATGAGGGCGATGCCGCCAAAAGGCGTGACGGCACCCAGCCATTTGGTGCTGGTGTAGGCGAGCAGGTAGAGGGAGCCGCTGAAGAGCAGGATGCCTGTGATGAAGGCGATGAAGGTTGTGCGGAAGCGGGTTGATTGCTGGGCGTCAACCGCGAGCAGGGAAATCAACAGCAGAGCGACCGAATGAATCTGATGGTAGTGCGCGGCGGTCTGCCACTGGGCTAGGTAGCCATTGGTAGAGATCACATCATGGACATGACCATGGGCACCCAGGGCGCCGAGAACGATGCTGGTAAAACCGATGAAGGCGGTGAGACGAAGGCGCGCTTGGGACGGAGACATAGCAGAGAAGGCTATACGGCAAGGGCTCGGCGGCAGCAATGATTAGTGAAAAGAACACGGATTTTGTTCCTTCCGGTGCGGTTGGGCCAGAAAATCGTGCAAAGTCTTCGGATTCGACGGGAATGGTGCTTGACCGTCCAGCGGAGGTTCCTATGGTCGCGATTCCGTGAATTCTTCACGGTCGTTCTGCGTTTGCAGACGTTTCTTTTCAAATCGGTCCTTTAAATCGAACACTCTCTTTCATGAACATCCACGAGTACCAAGCCAAAGAACTGTTTTCCAAATTCGGAGTGGCCAGCCCTGCGGGCATCGTCGCAGACACAGCGGAGGCCGCCGGAGCGGCGGCGCGTGAACTTGGTGGCGCTGGCCTCGTTGTGAAAGCGCAGGTCCATGCGGGTGGTCGCGGCAAAGGCACCTTCAAGAATGGATTCAAAGGCGGGGTCCATGTCATCAATACGGCCGAGGAGGCTCAGGAAATCGCAGGTCAGATGCTGGGGCAGACTTTGGTGACCCATCAAACCGGTCCGGAAGGCAAACTGGTCAGCAAGGTCTTGATTGCCAAAGCGGTGGACATCGAAAACGAACTCTATTTTGCCATCCTCTTTGATCGCGCCAACAGCACGCACTCCGTCATCGCCTCAACCGAAGGTGGGATGAACATCGAAGAAGTGGCTGAGAAGACGCCCGAAAAAATCACCACGGTGGTGGTGCATCCGGCCTTGGGCCTGCAGCCTTATCAGTGCCGTAAAATCGCGGCCTCTCTGGGATTGCGTGGCAAGTTGATGAATCAAGCCGTGAAGCTTTTCACCGCCCTCTGGACGCTGTATTCAAAAAGTGACTGCTCACTGGTGGAGGTCAATCCTTTGGCGGTGACCAAGGAAGGGGAAGTGGTGGCGCTGGACGCCAAGTTCAATTTCGACGACAACGCGCTCTATCGTCAAAAGGACGTCACGGCCATGCGCGACACGAGCGAGGAAGATCCACGCGAAGTGGCTGCCAGCGAGTTCGGTTTGAATTACATCGGGTTGGATGGCAACATCGCTTGTCTTGTCAATGGAGCCGGTCTGGCCATGGCAACGATGGACATCATCAAGTTGCATGGCGGTGAGCCGGCTAACTTTTTGGACGTGGGCGGTGGTGCGTCCAAGGAGCAGGTGAGCAACGCCTTCAAAATCATCCTGGGTGATCCGAATGTGAAGGGTATCCTGGTGAACATCTTTGGTGGCATCATGGATTGCAATGTCATTGCAGAAGGGATCGTCGCTGCGGTGCAGGAGGTGGGACTGAGCCTACCGCTGGTGGTGCGACTCGAGGGCAACAACGTCGATGCAGGCAAGAAGACGCTGGCTGAGAGCGGTCTGAACGTGATTTCCGGTGATGGCCTGACGGATGCGGCGAGCAAGATTGTGGCCGCCATCGCCGCTTGAGTTGATCCGGTTTGTTTTTGATACGCGCAATGGCCACTCCGAACGATTTCACCCTGCGGTTCAGCCGCCGCTACAGCATGGGGCACCGCCTCATCAGTGATGCGGCGCCGAACTGCCGCGTGCCGCATGGGCATGATGAGGTGGTCACGGTGGAGTTGGTCAGTGCGGACAATGCGCCGCTGGATCCGCGCACGAACATGCTGGTGGAATTTGATCAAGCGAAGCGGCGCTGGTTTGATTGGATCGACAAAGCGGTGGATCACAGTTTTCATCTCAATGCCGCGGACCCCTTGGTGGGTTTCTTCCGTGACCACGAACCTCATTTGCTGGCCCGCCTGCTTTTGACGCCTGGCGATCCGACCACGGAAATCCGTGCGGCCTGCTTCAAAAGCAAACTCGGCAGCTTCCTGCAGCAGGACAATCCCGGTCTGCGCTGTGCGAGCCTGACCATTCAAGAAACACCGACGAACGCAGTGCTTTGTGCCGCTGCTGACCCGGCCCAAATGATGCCCAGAGGCGACCATTGGTGGTCGCGCGCTGATACGAGCATCAATGACCTTTCCCTAAACTAAGCTTTTTACCCCCCACATAACCTCATGGCCATCCTCGTTGAAACAGACACACGCATCCTGGTGCAAGGCATCACCGGTGATTTCGGTTCCCGCCACGCCAAGGCATCTCTTGATTATGGAACGCAACTCGTTGCGGGGGTGACCCCGGGCAAGGGCGGACAATTCTTTGAGCACAATGGCTTCAAAGTGCCCGTGTTTGACACCGTGGAAGAAGCCGCACGCGAAACGGGTGCGACGGTGAGCGCGATCTTTGTGCCGCCGCCTTTTGCGGCAGACGCCATCTTGGAGTGCGTGGATGCAGGGCTGGATTTGGCCGTGGCGATCACGGAAGGCATTCCGGTCAATGACATGATCAAGGTGAAAGCGGCGATGGTTCACAAAAAGACCCGTTTGATCGGGCCGAATTGTCCGGGTGTGGTGACGCCGGGTCGTGGTGAGAAAAGCCATGGTGGCTGCCGCATTGGCATCGCTCCAGGGTACATTCACAAGCGTGGCAACGTGGGCGTGGTTTCGCGTTCGGGCACCCTTACTTATGAGGCCGTATGGCAGCTCACCACCCGTGGGTATGGGCAGAGCACCTGCGTGGGTAT
>JBIIUD010000324.1:0-4515 GCA_044340175.1 Verrucomicrobiaceae bacterium | reverse complement strand
CATCCACCCGCCCACCGGCAAAGCCGCTCACCATCCCATACAGCGTCCCCACCACCAGACTGATCAGCGCCCCAGCGATGCCCACGCCCAGCGACACACGCGCCCCGCTCACCAGCCGATACAGCAAATCCTGCCCGTTCACATCCGTCCCCAACCAGTGCCGCATCCCATCGCCCGCCAGCGCCATCGGCGGCAGAAACGTCCCCGCGCTGGTCTCCTTCAGCGCCGCAGGCAGTAGCCACGGCACCACCAGCGCCACCCCGGTCAAGCCCGCTAAAAATGCCAGCGCCAGCATCGCCGTGCGATTCCGCTTCAGCACCTGCCATCCGCCCGGACGACCTCCAAATCCCGAACTGGCCGTCGCCTTACCCATGCAGCCGAATCCGTTTGTCGAGAACGCTGTACAGCAGGTCCACGATGAAGTTAAACAGCAGCAGCAGCGCGCAGTACACGATCACCGCGCCGCCCAACAAAAACACATCCCGATTCTGAATCGAGTTCACAAAAATCATGCCCGCGCCCGGCAGATTGAACACACTCTCCACCACCATCGACCCGGTGAGCAGATGCGCCGCCAGCGGTCCCAGAAACGTCACCACCGGCAGGATCGCCACCTTCACCGCATGACGCGCCACCGCCTGCACGGTGCCCAGCCCCTTCGCCTTCGCCGTGCGCAGGAAGTCGCTCTTCAGTACATCCAGCAGACTGTTCCGCATCAGCCGCGCCACATAGGCCAGATAGGGCGCCGCCAGACACACTGCTGGCAGCACGATCTGCTCCCACCGCCCCCAGCCGCCCACCGGCAGCCAGCCCAACCCCAGCGCAAACACCGCAATCAACGCTGGCCCGGTCACAAAGGTCGGAATGGAAATCGCCGCCAACGCCCCAAACATCGCCGCCCGATCCACCACCGAGTTCTGCTTCACCGCCGACGCCCCACCCAGCAGCACCCCGCCCACGCTCGCGATGATGAACGCCACCCCGCCCAGCAGGATCGAGTTCGGCAGCTTCTGCCCCAACAGCTCCGCCACACTCCAGTTAAGATACTTCGTCGATTCTCCAAGATCCAGCCGCACCAGACTGCTCATGTAGGCCGCATACTGATCCCACAGACTGCCGTCCAGCTTGTAGCGCGCCAGCTTCACCGCCTGCGCCGCCTCCGTGCCCTTCTCACTCTCAAACGGCCCGCCCTTGATCGACCGCATCATCACAAACGTGATCGACGCCGCCAGCCACAGCACCACCAGGCTGCTCAGAAATCGTCGGAAAAGGAACCCCACCATGCGCGTCGTCAGAAAGAAAAATTCAAGCCCCCATCCTGAACCCGCCCTGCAACCCAAACAAGCCCCACTTCAGACCTGATTGCAAAACCCAAGTAACCGGGCCATTCCTGGCCCGAGCAGATGGGTTTTGGGGCCAGGAATGCCCCCATGACTGAAAACGCACACCCTCCCCATTTGACTCCCGCCCCGTTCCACTGGACTCTGCCCCATCATGTCCGCTCCCACCCCCGACCAAACCGCCTCCCTAAACCTCCTCGGCCGTTCCGAACACCGCCTGCCCGCCTCTCCTGACGAGGCCAGCTTGGAAACCTTCCCCAACCGCACCCCCGGCCGCCACTACACCATCCACCTCAGCGCCCCGGACTTCGCTTCGCTTTGCCCCGTCACCGGCCAGCCCGACTCCGCGCACATCGAGATCCTCTACATCCCGGACACCCTCTGCGTCGAGACCAAGTCCCTCAAATTCTACCTCGCCTCCTACCGCAACCACGCCTCCTTCAACGAATCCATCGTCAACCGCATCCTCGACGACCTCGTCACCGCTGCCGCCCCACGCCAAGCCCTCGTGCGCGGCCGCTTTGCCGCACGTGGCGGCATCCAGCTCACCTGCGAAGCCCGCCACCCCCACCGCGACGCCCCCCTCGACTGGCCCACCCCGTCTCTCAGCACACCCGGCCACTAGTCACGGAACACCGAACACAAACAAACGAAAACACGCCGCATGAAAACGCTCGTCCTTCTCTCCGGCGGCATGGATTCCGTCACCGCCCTCTACTGGGCCCGCCAACACCACGAGGTCGTCGGCACCGTCAGCTTTGACTACGGTTCCAAGCACAACGCCAAAGAGATCACCGCCGCCGCCTGGCACTGCAAGCACCTCGGTGGCCTCCATCACGACACCGTCGCCCTGCCCTTCGTCAACCAGCTGTTCACCTCCGATCTCCTTCAATCCGGCGGCGACATCCCTGACGGCCATTACGCCGAGGACACCATGAAACGCACCGTCGTCCCCTTCCGCAACGGCATCATGCTCGCCATCGCCACGGGTCTGGCAGAAAGCCGAGGGGCCGATGCCCTCGTCATCGCCGCCCACTCGGGCGACCACGCCATTTACCCCGACTGCCGGGAGCCCTTCATGCACAGCATGGCCACCGCCATGATCGAGGGCACCTACGCCCGCATCCAGCTCCTTCGCCCCTTCATCGACATCGACAAAGCCGCCATCGCCCGCCTCGGTCACAACCTCGGCATCGACTACGCGCACACTTGGTCCTGTTACAAAGGCCACGCCCGCCACTGCGGCACCTGCGGCACCTGCGTCGAACGCCGCGAGGCCTTCCTGCTCGCCCAACTCCCCGACCCCACCGACTACGAGCACACCCCCGAGCTTCCTCAGGCCCCAAATCTAAATGCCGCTGACTAGCCTGGATTATTTATCACTCCCCCACAGCCCCCGCATCGCCACCACGCCCAACCAGGGAGCCAACCCAGCGATCACCAATCCCGCGTCATAGCTTTTCGTCGTATCCGCGATGTATCCAAACAGCGAATGCAGCGGCGACGTCACCGCCCAAACCCACATGCTCAGCAGCCCCGTGATTCTTCCCACGTGATCGGCTGACACCTCCTGCACGAAGCTGTAGTAGCAAGGAAACAACGCCAAGGCCCCCGCCCCGATCACGAGCAGCACCGCCAGCAAAAGCCACCCCTGGCCCAGCGAAGGAATCAGCACGCTCAGCGATGTCAACCCGCACGCTCCCGCATACACCCACCGCCGCGCCGAGTGCGCGCTCAGGTTCAACCGCCGCACCAGCAGCAGCGACACAATCCCCGCCGCAAAGCACCCGACATCCGTCGAGATGTAATAGGCCGAGTTGAAATTCAGCGCCTCCACCTCTGTGTAGCCGCGCCCCGTTTGCAGGAACTTCATCAGCCACACCCGGTAGATGTGCCAAACCGTCTGCGTGCCCGTGATCAGCAGCGCCAGCGCCCAAAATCGCCGCCCCGCGATGATGCTCCGCAGACTCGCCCGCGTGCCATTGGCTACCCGCGCCTCCGCCTCCTGCCGCTGCTCCAGACGCAGTTCCAAATCCCGTGGCCGCAAGATCAAAAACCACAGCACCACCCAGCCCAGGCCGATCGCCCCCACCGCCACAAACGCAAAGCGCCACGACCCCAACTCATCCGTCATCAACCACTTCATCAACTGCGGTGTCACCACCGCCCCGATCGATGCCCCACTCTGTAGCACACTGTTCCCCATGGTCCGATCCTTCTCCGACAGCACCGCAAACGTCGTCTTCAACGCGCACGGCCAGTGCCCTGCCTCAAAAAAACCGAGCAGCGTCCGGCAAATCAGCAGCTCAGAGTGATTGCTCGTCCAGCCCGACACCATGCCCATGATCGACCACGCCGCCAGCACACACGGATACAGCCAATACACCTTCACCCGATCCGCCAAAAACCCAAACACCAGCGACCCCGCCGCAAACGCCAGCCCAAACGCCAACTCCAAATCCCCATACTGCCGCTCGCTCAACGAAAACTCCTCCGTCACCCGCACCGACGCATTCGCCAGCGTCACCCGGTCCATGTAGTTGATCGTCGTCGCCAGCAGCAGCAGGCCCGTGATCCACCATTTCCAAGATGCTCTGCGAACCATACTCATCCCTCCCACCCCTCTCCATCCCACGCGATCATCCGCTCCACCATCGCCACCACGCCGGCGCTGAACTGCTCAAACAGCACTTCCCCTTTCTCCGCCGTCGCCCCGCTCGGGTCTCCCACATGCCCTGGCTCCGACCGATCCTGCATCACCCACCCGCGCGACGCCGGTTCAAAGCTCCGCCCAAATGCCACCTCCGGCACTTCTCCGTGCCCTTTCACCAGATGTGGCGCCAGTCGCAGCACCATCGATGTCTCCCAATCGCAGGCATGACCCATTTGAGTTTGAGTGCTCCCCGGCACCTGCACCTCCGGCACCAGATTCCAATACGTCGCCAGCAGCAGCAGCAAATCCTTCCGCTCCCGGTGCCGCTGCCGCACCTCAAACACCGCCTGCTTCCCCGGCACGTCATTGCCGCCATGCCCATTCAGCAGAAACAGCCGCGTGAACCCATGGTGCAGGAAATTCTCCAGCAACCCTGCCAGCATATCCAGATACACCCGCGGTTCCGCTGAGAGCGTGCCTGGGAAGTCCAAGTGATGGTGGGAATTCCCCAGCCACTGCAGG
>JBIIUD010000323.1:0-4516 GCA_044340175.1 Verrucomicrobiaceae bacterium | reverse complement strand
CGGCGTGATAGCCCCAGTTGAACTGCCAGAGCCAAGCCAGGGTAAAGGCCGCGACGATGAGAAACGCTTTGATGACCCAGAGGATGGGGACTTTGACCTTGCCAGCGGGGATGCCGCGATGCCGCTTGGTGGGATGCATCGCATCAAACGGAGCATCAAGGATTTCGTTGAGAATGTAGTTGGCTGACGCGATCAGGCAGGCGGGGATCAGGGATAATACCGCCATACGGATCAAACTCATGTCCATGGCGAAGTCCAACACCAGTGCCCAGGCGACAACATGGCCGAAGACAATGAAAATGTTTTTGAGCCAGTGATCTGGGCGGCAGATTTTGAGATATTCGACCATGCAAAGAGGCCTGCAAGTGAGCGCAGAGAACCCTTCCGTCAACGACGGATGCGGTTATGTGCGAGGCGGCGGATGATGAGGCAGTTTCGAAGTGTGAGATCCGGCGTGCGATTTGCAGATCAAACTCCACCCAAGGATCATGGGTTTAAGAGCTCTTTGGCGATGGCTTGGCTGGCGCGGTTGTGGGTGCCGGTGCGGAGGTGGGTGAAGGTTTGGTGGATGCGATGGCGGGCGAGCTTGCCGAAGTGATGGGTGAGGCGGAGGAGACGCTCGACGTCGGCGCGGATGTGTTCTTTGGCGCTGCCAGCGCTTTTGGGTAGCCATTTTTGCGGGTACCAACGGGCGTAGAAGAGTCCGGCCTTGATGGCGGAGGCGATGCGGGTTTTCCAGGGCAGGGGGCTACGCCAGCTTTGGGTGAGGCGGCGATGACCCCCATAGCGGTGAAGGCTAGCGCCATCCCCGCCGTTCAAAGCTCTTTGCGCGGTCGGTGAGGGGGCTGACTAGCGGATGGGGCGCGGGCTGTCTTTTGCAGGGCGGCGGAAGAGTCGCTGGAGCAGGCCTTTGCGGTGCTCCTCGTCCACGGTGACTTCTGGCACCGTGTAGTTTTCAATGGTGATCTCCTGAGGAAAGCGGCGAGCGGCATCTGAGCCTACGTCGGTACGGGTGTCTTCCTGGCGTGAAGCTTGGAAGAGGGTTGGGTTATCGGTGACGACTTTGGGCTGAATGAAAATGATCAGCTCGCGGCGAGTGTTGCTGTCGATGTCCTCACGGAAGAGTTTCCCAAGAAGAGGAATGCGACTGATGTAAGGCATGCCTTGGCGATCATTCTTTTTCTCTTCGGAGATGAGGCCACCGAGGACAATGGTCTGTCCATTGGGAACCGTGACTGAAGTGACGATCTGTTCGGTTCCGATGATGGGGATGTCGTTAGGTTCGACGCGCTGGGTACCGACGACGGTATCATTGACTTGGGCGATGGTTAGGTTGACCTCGCCATCGGCATTGATGAGTGGCACGACCTCGAGTTTGAGGACGACGTCACGGTATTCGATGGTGGTGGTGACGTTACTGTTGTTCGCGCCGTTGCCGACAAAGGTGGTGGATTGGGCAGGAACGGGAATGAGTTGGCCTGAAGTGATGGTGGCCTTTTTGTTATTATGGGCAAAGACGGCAGGACGGGAGAGAACCTTGAAGTTGTTGCGTGTTTCGAGTGCAGTGACGAACATTTCGACGCTGTCTCCGATGGCACCATACAGGTTGAGCCCGGCGGCAGGACCAAAGGCAGAGGTGATGAGGTTGTCGCGCAGGTCGGTGATGTTGTTGTTATTAACGATGTCATCCCGGCGAATGAAGAGGCTACCTGTACCTCCTGCGTCTGAACGGGTGCTATTGAAGCGGGTGAGATAATCAACGCCGGTCTGCATGCCTTCACCAAGCGTGAGCTGACCGATGACGGTGGAAAGATAAACCTGAGCGGGTTTGCGGTCGAGCTTGTCGATGAGGGCGTCGATCTTATCGATGTTTTCTTTGCGACCCATTACCAGGATGGCATTGGCCATGGGGTCGGCGACGATGCGGGTCTTGTCGATGATCACGGAGACGGGGGCATTGTCTTCTGTGGGGCCTTGAATCAAGTCGGGGCGTGAGCCCACACCGGCGGTGGTGCCAGTGGCGGTGTCGGTGGCTCCGCCGGTGGAGGTGACTTGACCTCCGCGACTGGTGGCCGTGCGCACACCGCCGAGAAGTTGAGAACTGCTGGAGGTAAGTGCTTGGCCGCGCTGGGCGGTAAGACTACCGCCGCCTGGTAATTGAGTGGTTCCTGCACTCGACTCCGTGAGGACATCGACCAGCGCTGGCAGGATGTCGATGGCGGAAGCGTACTTCATCGGACGCTCGTAGGGCTCCTCAAGCGATAGCGGTTGGTCAAACTGAGAGATGAGGCTAGCAATGTAGGTGTAATCTTCTGGGGCTGCCACGACGAGGACTTGATTTAACCGTGCATCGGCGACGACTTGAGCAGTAATGCTAACGACTTCTGCGGAGTTTCCTCCCATCTGCTGTACACCGCCGGGTGTGGGGCTGGCGGGAGGGCGATTGCTATCGTTGCTTTTAGAGTCGCCACTGCTGCGACCATCTGAGCCGGGCGTGCCACGCAGTGTGGTGATGCCTTTGGTTTCTTGTTCTTGAGCCTGGGCGTTCACCGTGGCCTGCACGATTTGGGCCACGACGGTGGCATCCGCATGCTCGAGTGGGATGAACTTAGTGATCAATGAAGAAGCAGTGGAGGGGCTGTCGATGGCCTCTTTGATGCTGATGAGTTGGCGCACGATGGTGGCGCTCTCGGTGATGAGCAGGCCTGGAGGAGTCAGCACTGGGGTCATGCGGCCATAGATGGAAAGCCCAACATGGTTGGCTAGAATTTGAGCGGCATCTTCTGGGGCGAGGTTATCCAGCGCCATGAAGTAAGAAACCAGGGTTTCACTTTGAGGAATCTCAGCGGCGGATTGATAGAGCGTGACGCCATGGGAAAACTGAACGGCGTTGGCCCCGGTGGTTCGAGCTGGCAGAACGCGCGCGCTGGTGCCGCCAGTATCAATGACAATGGCATAACCGTTCGTGAGGAGCGCGGCTTCGATGAGACGAATGGCTTCCGGTTTCTCCACCGGGATAGGTGTGACGAGGCTGATGGTGGCGCCTTCAAAGATGCTGGTGTCTTTGACCAGGGTCATGGAGGTGAGTCGCTCATAAATGTTCAGGAGGTCCTCGACGGGATTGTTCGGAAACTGCAGTTTCACTTTGTCGCCATCGACGATCATGGTCTCGACACCGTCTTGACCGACGGCTGCCCCTGGAGCTGGACCGCCACCTGGGCCGAACCCTCCGCCAGGACCGAAGCCACCACTGCGCGGCCCACCGAAGCGGCGACGCTCACCGTCTGGACCTGCGGGATCACCGGGGCGTTGCGGCATAGCTGAGGCATCGGGAGTGACACCTGGAGCAGGCGGGGCTGCTGGTCGGTCCGAGCCTGCGGCACTCTGATCGGCAGCCTGGGCGAGCAGTCGCCTCTCTGGTAGGGGACGCTCCGCATCCAATGGGGATTGAAAATTGACCGGACTAGAGGCTGGCTTGGGCAGCACGGTGTCTGCCTGAATGCGGGAGAGACGCTGTTCCGGGCTGGGCCGAGTTTCAGTGGCGGCAGCGGGTTGCGTCTCGGCAGGTTCCTTGAGTTTGGGGGCTGTTTCCTGGGCGGGCAGAGAGACGGCGGCGAGCAGGCAGGGCAAAAGGCGGGTCAGACGCAGGGAGAAGGGGCGGGAGAGCATGAGAAAAGGGAGAGTGAAAAGATAGGAGAGCGAATGAGGAAGGGGTGTTTAACGGCCTGGACCACGGCCTTCACCACGGGAACGGCCATCGCCGCCCCCACCACCGCCGGCGTCTTCGCGCTGGACGCGCTCGAAGGTGCTGCGCATGAACGCGGAGCGTTCTTCTGGGGTGGCGTTCATGAGGCGTTCACGGTTTTTGCTAAACTCCTCGCGTAGCTTGTCCCGTGCTTTGTCGGAGAGACTCCGGTAGCGTTCGATGTCCTCTTGGGAGGGGCGAGGGCCGGAGCGCTCGTAGCCGCCCCCTCCCGGCGGTGGGCTGCCAGGGGGTGGGGCACCCCGATTCTCCCCCGTTTTTTGCTTTTTGAGTTTGTCTGGCGTGAGGGCCTCCTTGTTGTAGCGGATGCTGACGATTTCTCCACCGATGGAGATCTTGGCCTGAGCGCGGCGGATGTCGCCAGTGCCGATCGCCTCGTTCAGAGTCCAGCCTTTGACGTTGGGCTGATCTGAAACCACGATGGAAGCCTTGGTCTCAGAGTCAAACAGCGTGGCCACAGGCTTGCCGTCGATGAAGGCCAATCCGCTCAGCACGAGTGAGTCTGACGGATTGACGGTGCGGGTGAAAGGCGAGTTTTCGATGAGTGAATCCAGCTTAGCCGGATCAAAGGGCTGCGGCAGGATCGATTCCACGGCAGAGGTGTCCTGCGCGCTGGCGGCCAGCAGTAGGGTGCCCACTGAGGTGGCCGTGATGATTAGGGTGAGCGCATTCATGGGGGTGGTTAGCTGCTGGTATCGGGTTTGAACCACCGTGCGACGGTGAGATCGCACTGCGCTTGAGGTTTGGGTGTGC
>JBIIUD010000321.1:0-4520 GCA_044340175.1 Verrucomicrobiaceae bacterium | reverse complement strand
GAAAACCTCTTCCTCCACGTCGGAGGCCCGCCAGTGCTCGGCATCGTCGCCCAGGCAGCGCCCGCCCGCGTGGAGGTCGCCCCGGGCAAGGTGCTCGAAGTCGCTGCCGGTGCCAAGCTCGAGATCTCCGTGAAAGCCCATCGCAACGCCGCCTTCACCGACGTGCTCGCTCTGAAGGTTCTCGGACTCGTGGACGCCACCAAAGCCCCCGCTGTCACCATCCCCGCCAAAGCCACCGATGGCCCCTTGATTCTCGACACCAAGGCGCTCGCGCTGGCACCTGGTGAGTATGGCTTCATCCTCCAGGGCCCAGCCAAAATGCCAGTGCGACGCAATCTGGCCGAGCTGACCCAGGCGGAACAGTCCGCCCAAAAAGCCACCGCCGCCAAAGCTCAAGCTCAAAAGGAACTGGAGACCGCCAACGCCGCCGTCAAAGCCGCCGCCCCAGACAAGGCGCCCGCGCTGCAGGCCGCGCAGGCGCAGGTGAAAGCCGCGACCGCCAAGCTCGCCGAGACCACCCAGTCCCACGCCGCCGCTGAAAAAGCCGCCAAAGACATCGCCGCCAAGAACCCGCCCAAAGACGCCACTTTTGTCGTGTACTCGAACCCCATCCGTTTGCTTGTGAAGGAAGCGCCCAAAAAATGAAGATCTCATTCTTCCCCCTCCTCCTTGCCCTTCCTCTGTCCGCCGCCACCGTGGATTATGAAAAGCAGTTGTTCCCCCTGCTGAAGGACAACTGTCTGCCCTGCCACAACAAGACCACGACCAAAGGCGGGCTGAACATGGAAACGGTGGAGCTCATGTTCAAAGGTGGCGACACCGGCCCCTCCATCGTCTCGGGCGATGGCGCCAAAAGCATCCTGCACCAGGCCGCCGCAGGCGAGTGGGACTCCGAGATGCCTCCGAAAAACAACAAGGTCAGCGCCGTGACCTTGACCAGCAGTCAGCTGGCTCTGCTCAAGCAATGGATCGATGAAGGCGCGCATCATGCTGGCAAACAGGAGCGTGTCATCCAATGGGAGCCCCTGCCCGCTGGCTTCACCCCCATCTACGCCACCGCCCTCACGCGGGATGGTCACTACGCTGCCGCCGCCCGGGGCAACCAGGTCTCTCTTTATCACCTCCCCACCGCAAAACTCCTCACCCGCCTCACCGACGAGGCTTTGGTCAAGAGTGGCCTTTACCAAAAACCCGGGGTCGCCCATCAAGATGTTGTTCCCGCGCTTGCCTTCAGCCCGGAGGGAGATCGCTTGGTCACGGGTAGTTTCCGTGAGGTGAAAGTTTGGCGCCGCACGTCCAAACCCTCCGCCGCCCCAGCAGCACCCGCTGTGCCGTTCAAATACAAGCTGGCAGCAGCAGGCCCTGACGGCGTCAATGTGATCGATGCCGCCTCTGGCAAAACGCTGCTCGTCGTCAAGCACGGCGCGGCCTTGTCCGCCTTTGCCCTCAGCCCCAACCAAACCGCCATCGCCACGGCGGGCGCTGACCACAAGATCAAACTCTGGGAGGCCGCCACCGGCAAACTAACACGAGAAATCATCGGCGATGCGACCAGCCAAAACCGACTTGCTGTCGCGTCGATGCAGGCCGACCGCGCTGCCATCGAGGTCTCTTGGTGGACAGAACAAGTGGCGAAAACCCAAAAGGAAGTCAGTGATCTCGACGCCCGGTTAAAGAAGACGCAAGAACTCGCTGCCACCGCTCAAAAAACGCTCGAAGACAAGCGCAAGGACGCCCAAGCCAAGGCCGCCGCCAAGACGGCCAGCGACAGCCAACTCAGCGCGATCCAGCAAAAAGTCGCCCAGGCACCCGCAGGCAAACCCGATGCCGCTCTGCTCAAAACTCAGACCGACGCCCTCGGTGCTGCCACCAAAGCCGCCGAAGCGAGCAAGACAGCCGCCGAAGCTCTCAGCCGCGCCGAGTCGGCCGTGAAGGATGCCAGCACTGAAATCGAAAACGTCACCCGGCTCAAAGCCCAGGCCACCGCTCTCGCCACCTCGGCTCAGTCGTCGCTGGAATCGGGCAAAAAGAATCAAGCCACCACCGCCGCCGCCAAAGCCAAGGAAACCCAGGCCCATGCCGAAGCCGTGCCCGGTTTGCGAGTCCTCACCTTCTCGCCAGATGACTCGCAACTGGCTGGTCTCGACGCCACCGGCAACCTGCGCACCTGGGCCGTTGCGTCCGGCATTCCATTGACGTCCACGACCCCCTCCACCGCCCTGCGCTGGACCAATGAAGGCGGACTTGTGGTCACTTCCGTCGGCAATCCTTCGTCGTCGGATCCCACCAAAACCGCATGGACGCTCGAACGAACGCTCGGTCCCGGCCCCGGCCCCTCACCTTCTCCGATCTCAGACCGTGTCAATGCCCTGGCTTTTTCACCCGACGGCAAAACTCTCGCTGTCGGCAGTGGCGAACCTTCCCGCAGTGGCGACATCACCCTCTGGAACCTCGCTGACGGCATGCTCAAAGCCCGTTGGGATGAAGTCCATATCGACAGCGTGCTCTCGCTCGATTTCTCGCCAGATGGCAAACACCTCGCCAGCGGCGGCGCCGACAAAGCCTTGCGCATCGTGGACACCGCAACAGGCAAAACCGTCAAGGTCCTCGAAGGCCACACCCATCACGTGCTCGGCGTCTCCTGGCGCGCCGACGGCCGCCTACTTGCCAGCGCCGGTGCCGACAACGTCGTCAAAATCTGGGACTGGACCACGGGCGAGCGCCGTCAAAACATCATCGGCTGGGACAAAGAAGTCTCTGCTCTGCGCTACCTCGGTGCCACGGACACCCTCGTCACTGTCTCTGGCGACGCCAAAGTCCGCATCCTCTCCAGCGCCGGAGCCGAAATCAAGACCCTTCCGGGAGCCAAAGACTTCTTGTCCAGCCTCAGCACCACCCCTTCAGGCGACCGCCTCATCGCTGGCGGGCAAGACGGCACTCTCCACACCTGGAGCCCCTCCACCGCCCAACCCACCGCCACCTTCCCTGTGACAGCGCCTTAGCGCGGTTTAACACGAAATCCGAAGTTCGAAGTTAGGTGCTTGAGAGGTGACCTCAGATGACTTCCCACAGATTCAGGGAAGCCCACAGATTTTTTCAGTAACCCATCTGTTGGGCTCCCTGAATCTGCTGGAAATCACAAAGCAAGATAACGCCCGGCATACTAGAGCGTTTTAATAAAAGATGTGGCCGTGGATTTGGTAGCGCCGGAGGTGGAGGTGGTCCGTTGAAAGCGCAGGGGCATATGGGAGCATACGTCCCAAGCTGACGACGGACCAGATCCGCCTCCGCCGCCCCAAAGAGGCGGTTATAGTTTTTATTAAAACGCTCTAGACTCTGCAGTTCACGGTCCCTTTATCCGAATGACCCCTAGCAAGAGACGGGGCAGCATTCGAATCTGGCCGTCGGTGGCGACGGGATCGATTTCCCAACACAGGCATGGCAGATCAGAACTTGAGCACGACCCAATCGAGCCCGTGCGGCTCATAGGTTTTGAAATCGTCGTCCAAGGTCACGAAGCGCAACCCACTGCTGATGGCAAAAGCGGCGAGATAGGCATCCATCCAGACCTTGGGCGATGCAGTATCTCGCCCGGCCAGGCGATGCCAGAGCGCCACAGTCCCGGGGGGTTCCTCCCTTTCGCAAACCTGAGGTAGGGCCAGCAAGGCCTCCAGCGCCACAAGGGCGTCCCGGTTAGTCAAACCGTCCGCACCGTAGGCCTTCAAGAGCGCCGGGGTGGAGGCTAGACGCAGAACGCTTTGCTGGGTGGAACGACAAAAGACCGCCGGAGTTGCGCGCGTAGCGTCATGCAAGGCGCTCTGGGCCTGCTCGTGGCAAGGGTGGGTGGTGAAGATCGCGGCGATCCACACACTCGAATCAAAGAGAGAGCCCGACACGCGACAAGTCCTCCTCGGTCTGGGTTTCCTGTTCAAGTGCGTGCAGTTCCGCCGCGCTCATGCGGGTAGCTGGGGCATTCGGGGCACAAAGGATGACCGGTAGGCCGCGTTCCCCAATTTTCACCATCGGACTGACCGGTCGTTTCTCCGCTTCCCCAAGGGGTGGCAGACCCAGCCCCTGACGGAGGAACTCGGCGACAAGATCCTTCACGGTCCGCCTTTGGTGGACGGCACGCAATTTCACCTCCCGGATCAATTCATCGGGCAAATCAAGAGTGGTCTTCATTGACCCAGCTTCCCAGTTACCCAGCTTGCTGTCAAACGGGTTTGACCAAGCAAACTCCCTTGTTCATGGCTCCAATCATCAATCGGACGCAGATGGCGCCGCCTGTGAATTCGACACCGATCTCGGCCAACGGGAGCGTGCTCCAAGCTTCAACCAATTCTCCGACATACGAAGTGGTTCAAACACCACCTTCTTTACGATTATTCCACCCGTCACAAATCTGTTGGGCTCCCTGAATCTGCTGGAAATCACAAACCAGGATAACGCATGGCATACTCATCTTGCCTGGCTCAATCTTCAAACCCACTATGACCGCCAAGTAACAGGGTCCCAAAAGA
>JBIIUD010000322.1:0-4520 GCA_044340175.1 Verrucomicrobiaceae bacterium | reverse complement strand
CGCGGTGTTTGATGGGAACTATGAGCGGCACACGGGGGAGATGCTGAATCTGCGGGTGACTGAGGCGCGGGGGTTCACGCTGTATTGTGAGTTGCCCCTGAAGTGAATTCTTCTGCTCATCCAGATGGATCTGCGTGTGGCTTTAGTGCGCAGCAAAGTTCTGGTTGGTGAGGTCTTGCGTCATGATTCACGGGGGCTTTCCAGAAGGGGCGCAAGTGAAAAGGGTGGGGTGCACACTGCCGGGAGTGCTTGCGGGAGTTGGCAGTCTGGGGTTAGGGTAGCTCTGTTCATTTAAATTTTTGTGGAAGACGCTTTTGGCCATCACATCTCGTATTTGCGGATCTCGATCACGGATCGGTGCAACGAGCGCTGTCGTTACTGCATGCCCGAAGAGGAGCAGGCGTGGTTTCCCAAGGACGAGGTGCTGAGTTATGAGGAGATGCTGCGGGTGGTGCGTGTGGGAGCGGGCCTGGGGGTGAAGAAACTGCGGGTCACGGGCGGGGAACCGCTGACGCGACCTGGTGTGGTGGATTTCTGCGCCGCTTTGAAGACGGTCCCGGGGATCGACGATATTGGCCTTTCCACCAATGGGACGCTGCTGTCTAAGGAGGTGGCGGGGAGCACGATGGCGCAGGCGCTGGTGAAAGCAGGGGTGAGGACGGTGAACATTTCCCTGGACTCGCTGGACCGTGAAAATTACCTGCGCAGCACCAACCGTGATCTTTTGCCGAAAGTCCTGGAGGGAATCGAGGCGGCACGGGCGGCAGGTTTTGAGTCGATCAAACTCAACTGCGTGCTCATGAAAGGGCAGACGGAGGCTGAGTTGGCGGCGCTGGTGCGATTTGCTGGCGAGCGTGGTCTGTTGCTGCGCTTCATTGAATTGATGCCCGTGAGCACCCGGGATGTGCTCAACGACGAGAATTTTTTGGCGACAGGCACCGCAAAACGACTGCTTGAGAGTGAACTGGGACCGTTGCAACCGCGTGCGGATTTCCAGACGAACGGCCCTGCCACCTATTTTGAAGTGGGGGAGACGGGGCAATTGGTGGGTTTCATTGGAGCGATGACGAACCTGCACTTCTGTGAAAGTTGCAACAAACTGCGGTTAACGTGCGACGGCAAACTGCGTCCCTGCCTGGGCAGTTACTTGGAGTTCGATCTGCGCGAGGTCCTGCGCGGCGGATGCTCCGACGAGGAATTGAGGGCCTTTTTCCTGTCCGTCGTAGCGCGCAAACCGAAGGAACACGATTTCCGTGAGGGTTACCAGCCGGGACGGAAGATGATCGCGATCGGGGGGTGAGGTTGGAATCGAGATGGAGGCGAGTTGAAATGGTGTGCTAAAAGAATTATGCTGGCTATCTCGCCCCAGCCTATTTTTTACGTTGTGTTACAAACTCATGAAGTCTAGCCCGTCTGCTGCCATCCGAAAGTGGTCTCAGCAGGTCGCCAGCGCTACTCTGGCGGAGCAGATTTCTTGGGTGCTTATTTGCTCTGCTTGGTTGTTGTTTGTGGTGTTTTGTCGTCATGGCTTTGACTTCACTGACGAGGGCTTTTATTACCTGAGAACCGAACATCCATCAGATGACCTGACCAGCAACTCTTGGTTCGGACGATTTGCTGCTCTTTTTTATCAACTTTTTGATGGGGAACTTTGGGCGATGCGCCTCACCTCGGTGATGGCCTTGAGTTTCGCGGGGTGTTTTCTTCACTCAGGGTGGAAGAAAACAGTGCCTGTTAAAGTCATGGGACCAGGTTTCGGTCCCATGCTCATGCTCAGCGCCCTGGCAGGGCTAGCTCAGATCGCTCCGGCGCTCTCTTATAAAACCCTGACAGGCCTTGGCTGCACTTTATGGCTGGGTGTTTGGCTCCGCCTGATGTCAGTTGAAGGCCGCAGAACATGGCTAGCCAGAGCCACACTGCTCGTCGCGGTAGCCGTGACCTTTTTGGGGAAACCACCGGCAGCGGTCGGGCTTGCCTTGCTTTCGATTCCTGCGCTCATTCATGCAACCTTAGGTGCACGATTACTCAGGTGGACGACTGCAGTGACTTTGGCTGGGCTGACGATTGCCATGATGGCAGGCGCAGCGAAAAAATGGGTAGGCTGGGAAGTGGCGAGTCTGTTCTCTCAGCAGAGTCTCGGAGGCATTGCCGGTTCTTTTTGGGCGAATGTGATGCAGTATCTCAACCCAAGATTCTTTGTCCATTTGACCACCCATGTTGGAAAGTCATTGCTTGATTTTGGTGTCGTGGCCATCACCTCCACCTGGCTATTTGGACTCATCTTGTGTGTCAGTGCAGGCCTTGTCAGAAGACACAAGCTTTCTCCACTGACCGCCCAGGGCTTGATCACCGCCAGTCTAGCCTTCGGTGCGCTTCATGTTTTCACGCTCAGCCGTTCTGTGCAGCAAGACTACGGATATTGGTCCGGAGAATTACTCCCGGCTTTCATAGGTGGGGTTCTTTTCTGGAATTGGGCAGCCCTCAGTTTGCTGAGAGGCAAAGTCGTGTTCCCCAGGCCCGAGTGGGTCATCGCCTCGGTCGTGCCTGTGATGGGGTGGCTGGGGGCACACAATTCCCTTGGGTTTGAGACCCTCTTCCAATTTGCTCCCTGGGTGGCTTTAGCCTGTTATGCTCAAGGCCGGGTAATGGATGCGCTCATGGTTGAAGGGAAGGTCCTGTCCCTTACCCCAACAATTTTCAGCCTCTTTTTATTCTGCCACTTATGGCTGGGTGTCGTTGAAGCGCCTTATCGGCAAGCGAAGCCACTCTATCAGCAGACCAAAGAGGTGACATTCACCAGTGAGCGATTGACCCATTACTTCGATGGAAAAACGGGCAGCATGGTGAACCAGACCAGAGCCCTACTGCGAGAGGCGGGATTTCAGAAGGGGGATGACATCCTCGCTTTTTACAATCTGCCAGGCATCGTTTTTGCCGTGGGCGGGAGGTCCCCCGGACTCGGATGGTACCGTGACCCAGAGGCTAGCTTTGTGCATGAGGGCATTGGTATGGATCTGAAAAACCGTACCGAGCAGGCTCTCATGCAAGTGCCTGAAGCAAGACTCAAGACGGCATTCATCATTCAGACCACGGACTCCCAGAGCTTTGCTCCCATCTTGGCCAAGCGTGGGATCAACTTTCCAGCAGACTATCGGCTAATAGGTTCGGTGCCAAAGCCCAGCCACATCGGCGGGGGTGGATTGCTCAAGCTCTGGGCACCCGTGTCTAAACCTTCTCTGAAACCGTGATGCAATGAGTGTAGGGTACCTTCATGCCGTCATGAAGTACGGTGACTTTGCAATTCTCCAAGCCAAAAGACTTTGCCACCAGCGCCTGGTACGTTTCAGGCTGACGGATGTGCCTACCTCGATCCAGTGAGACGAGTAGTTTGGCTACGGGATGCTGATTGGCTGTGCGTGCTGGATCTAAGGTGAAGAGTCGGCCTCCAGGTTTGAGCAGCTGATGAGCTGTGCTGACGAGGGAAGTGACAACGTCATCATCCAAGTGGTGGAGTACTCCAGCGGAGATCACGATATCGTAGCTAGCCGACTCCGCTGCTGTCAGATCACGGACATCCTGCTTCAGAAAACGGCAATTTGGGCGACCTGCGTAGACCTCCGTGGCTTGATCAATGTAGTGCAGTTCAAAGTCGATCCCTGTGTACTCAACTTCTGGTAGCAGTGCCAAAATAGCAGCTGGGCCGCAACCCACGTCTAGGATTTTGTCGCCAGCACGGGGCTTGATGTAGTCACGGATATAGCGCTCGCGGAAGCTGCCGCGGCGGATGAGTGATTGAAAGGTCTTGTAAACGGAAGAGTTGGAGAGAATGGCCCAGGGGCCTTGGCTGCGTTGATTCATGACTTCGTAGGGCAATGCTTGAGTTCAAAAACCATCGGAGTAGCAAAAATGGGTGGCAGGTGCTTGAGCAGTGACAAAGTGCCCGTTGCCTTGAGTAAAAGATAGACCCATTTCACCAGTCCCTTGGCCTGCCGCTCTCGAAAGGCGACATCGGTATCCAACCGCTGAAATGTCCTGTAGAGTGCTCCGGTTTCGAACTTAATGTTAAGACCTTCGACCTCAGCCATGCGGCGAAGCTGCGGAAGCGTGATGAAGTTGAGTGATTGCCACAGCTCAGATTGGCGTAGTTTCGGCACTAGCCATTCCGTCAGTTTTGGGAAGAGTGGGACCAAGGGTAGGCCAAAGTGCGGCTCAAACGGCACAAAGTAGTTCGGGCAAGTATGAAGCATTTTTCCTTTCGGGGCCAGGACACGCTTCATGCCTTGCAGTGCTTCCGCCAACTCTGGAATGTGCTCTTGCACATTGATTGAAAAGATGAAGTCAAACTGCAGATCACGAAGATCCTGAGCTGGCAAGTCAAGCCGCTTCAGTGCTGGAAAGTGGGGCAACCTGCCTGCGGCCTGGGCGAGAGCCGAACTGACACCAAAACCGCCAAGACCGGGCTCCAAGGCTGTAACATCAATCCCTTTGGAGGCTAGGAACGCACTGAGTAGCCCCATCCC
>JBIIUD010000320.1:0-4527 GCA_044340175.1 Verrucomicrobiaceae bacterium | reverse complement strand
TCGTGTTCCGTGTTCGGTTTTCCGTGGGGGGTGTTCCTGCGGAACACGGAACGCGGAAAACGAAAAAACGTTGCTTTAGCTTTTAAGCACTTCGATGAAGGCTTCTTGGGGGATGTTGACGCGGCCGATGGCTTTCATGCGCTTTTTGCCTTCCTTTTGTTTCTCGAGGAGTTTGCGTTTGCGGGTGATGTCGCCGCCGTAGCATTTGGCGGTGACGTCTTTGCGGAGGGCGGAGATGGACTCGCGGGCGATGATTTTTCCGCCGATGGCGGCCTGGATGGCGACGACGAAGAGCTGCTGGGGGATGACTTCCTTGAGCTTGGCGCAGAGGGCGCGGCCACGGGATTCGGCTTTGCCGCGGTGGACGATGCAGGAGAAGGCATCGACGGGATCGCCCGCGATGAGGATGTCCATTTTGACGAGGTCATCCACTTTGTAACCGGCGTGCTCGTAGTCCATGCTGCCGTAGCCACGGGTGGCGGACTTCAATTTGTCATTGAAATCGACGAGGATTTCATTGAGCGGCAGGGTGCAGTGGATCATGACGCGGCGGTCGTCGAGGGTCTCGGTGTTTTCAACGGTGCCACGCTTGTCCATGACGAGGCCCATGATGTCGCCGATGTATTCGTTCGGGATCATGATGTAAACCTTCACCATGGGCTCACGAATGACATCGATGGTCTGGGCGGGCGGGAGGAAGGTGGGGTTATCCACCATGAGTTCGGTGCCATCGGTCTTGCGCACCTCGTAAATCACGGAGGGGTAGGTGGAGATGACATCCATGTTGAACTCCCGGCGCAGGCGTTCCTGGATGATTTCCATGTGCAGCAGGCCGAGGAAGCCGCAGCGGAAGCCGAAGCCGAGGGCGGCGGAGCTTTCAGCCATGAAGGTGAAAGCGGAGTCGTTGATTTGCAGTTTGCCGACAGCGGCTTTCAGAGATTCGAAGTCGTCGGTGGAGACGGGGTAGATACCGGAGAAGACGAGGGGGTGAATTTCTTTGAAGCCGGGCAGAGCCTCGGGGGAAGGGCGGCGGGTTTCGGTGACGGTGTCGCCGATTTTGACATCGGCGGTGGTCTTCACGTTGGCGATGAGGTAGCCGACATCGCCCGGTTCCAGTTTCTCGCAGGGGGTCATCTTGGGGCGGAAGACGCCGAGGTCTTTGACTTCGTAGTCGTTGCCGGTGGACATCATGCGCACCTTTTGACCACGAACGACGGTGCCAGACATGATGCGGACGTACGAGACGACGCCGCGGTAGGCATCAAAGACGGAGTCGAAAACGGAGGCGCGCAGGTAGCCGTCGTCGGGCACGGTCGGAGGCGGGACGTTGCGGACAATGGATTCCAGAATCTCTTCGATGCCGATGCCCATCTTGGCCGAAGCGGGTACGGCTTCGTCGGCGGAGAGTTGGAGGATGTCTTCGAGCTGGCGTTTGGCTTTCTCCACATCGGCATTGGGCAGGTCCACCTTGTTGATGACGGGGATGACGTAGAGGTTTTGTTGCATCGCCAAATTGAGGTTGGCGACGGTTTGGGCCTCGACGCCTTGGGAGGCATCGACGAGCAGAAGCGCGCCCTCACATGCGGCGAGCGAGCGGCTGACTTCGTAGCTGAAATCGACGTGTCCGGGCGTGTCGAGGAGGTTGAGCTTGTAGGTTTTGCCGTCCTTGGCCGGGTACTCCATGGTGACGGGGTGGGCCTTGATGGTGATGCCACGCTCGCGCTCGAGATCCATGGAATCAAGCATCTGGTCCTGTTTCTGGCGCTGGGTGATGGTGTTGGTGAATTCCAGGAGCCGATCGGACAAGGTGGTCTTGCCGTGGTCGATGTGGGCGATGATGGAGAAATTGCGCGTCAGTTCTGCGGACATTCGGTGGGGGGAGGGGACGGTGGTCTGGGGAACCGGATGTGTAGCGCGGTGTGGCACCGGGGGCAAACTCGAAATGGGAGGGTTTGCAGGGCACAAAAAAGGAAAACCGGGGTGGTTTGCGGGCGTTTGATTGGTCCATGAATCCTGCCGAATCCCAACGACTCCTATCCCTAGACGCCTTCCGAGGGTTCATCATGCTGATGATGGCTTCGGCGGGATTTGGGCTGGCGGAGATCGGGCAGGCGAATCCAGGTACGCTTTGGGAGCGGTCGGCGTGGCTGGTTTCGCATGTGGAGTGGGTGGGCTGCGCGCCTTGGGATCTGATTCAGCCGGCCTTCATGTTCATGGTGGGGATGGCGGTGCCACTGAGTTACTGGAAGCGGCGGGAGCGGGGGGATGGCTTTTTTTCGATGAGCTGGCATGCGCTGTCGCGGGCGGTAATCCTGGTGCTGCTGGCGGTGGTGCTGTCGACGAAAGTGGGGGATCCGATGACGAACTGGATCTTTCCGAACGTGCTGGCACAGATCGGCCTGGGGTATTTTTTTCTGGTGCTGCTGTGGCGGGCGGGGCCGGAGGCGGAGATCAGTGCGATCATTGTCATTTTGGTGGCCTATTGGCTGTTTTTTTATCAGCATCCGCTGCCGCCCGAGGGGTTTGATTGGTCGGTGTGGAAGGTGAAATCGGACGAGTTGCTGGGCGGGCTGATGGCGCATTGGAATAAGCACTGGAATGCGGCGGGAGCGTTTGACCGGTGGTTTTTGAACCTATTTCCCCGGGCGGAGCCATTTGAATTCAATGCGGGAGGCTATCAGACGCTGAATTTCATTCCTTCATTGGCGACGATGTTGGGGGGCTCTTTGACGACCCGGTTTTTGGTGCGCAGCGACAAGTCGATGCCGATGAAGGCGGGGATGCTGGTGGGGGCAGGGGTTCTGTGTTTGTTTGTGGGGACGATGCTGGGGCTGTTTGTGTGTCCGGTGGTGAAGCGGATCTGGACGCCATCCTGGGTGCTGTTTTCGGGGGGGTGGGTGCTGATCTTGCTGGCAGCCTTTTATTGGGTGGTGGAAGTGTGGGGGTGGCGAAAGCTGGTATTCCCGCTGGTGGTGGTGGGGATGAACTCGATTTTCATTTATGTGATGAGTTCGCTGAGTCGAGGTTGGATAGGCGGCGCGTTGAAGACGCACCTGCCGGAGGCGTGGACAGCGGGCTTTTGGGCGCCGGTGGTGGAGAAGTGCGGGGTGCTGGCGGTGCTGTGGCTGCTGTGCTTTTGGTTGTACCGTCAGCGGGCATTTTTGAGGCTCTGAAGACATTTTATTTGGCCCTTCAAATAATTTGGAATTACTAAATCTGAGGCTCTTGTGGGGACGAGAGTTTGATTTTTTCAGCTTGTTTGCGGATTTAGTTCTGCGAGAGGAAGAAGGTTTTGGAGACCGCTGGCCTGTCGGGCGGTTCGACTGAAATTTGCATGGCTATGAATTATTCTACATCTCCTGACAAACCGACTCGCGTCGGAGTGAGTGGCACAGGTTTTATTGGGAGGGGTCTTTTGGCGGTTTTGGCCAATGCAGATGATTTTGAAATGGGTCGGGTATTGAGTCAGAGGCCGGCCAAAGAGGTGGAGTCGGTGGATCGGGAGTTGCTGACGCGTTCTGTTGACGAGATGGTGGAGTCGTGTGACATCGTGGTGGAATGCTCGGGGGATGTCTGGCGTGCTGCCGAGGTGGTCGAGGCGGCGATGCGGGCGGGACGACCTGTGGTGACAATGGGAACCGAGTTTCATGTGACTGTGGGCTCCTATTACGTGGATCAGGGCTACTTGACGGAGGCCGAGGGCGACCAACCGGGGTGTCTTGCGGCGCATGCGGAGGATGTCGAGTCGATGGGGTTCAAGCCGATTGTTTATGGCAACATCAAAGGCTTCCTGAACCACGCTCCGACCGAGGAGGAGATGGATTATTGGTCGAAAAAGAACGGGATCAGCGTCGAGCAGACAATCAGTTTCACCGATGGCACCAAGATGCAGATGGAGCAGGTGCTGGCGGCGAATCACTTTGGAGCGGATGTGCAGTGTCGCGGGATGGTTGGCACGCAATCGATGCCGCTGGAGGTGGCGGGGGCGGAACTGGGGCGCTTGGCCAAAGCCAGGGGCAATGCTCTGAGTGACTACGTATTGAGCCGGAATCTGCCGGCAGGAGTGTTTGTGGTGGCGGAGCACCCTTTTGAGCGGCCTGAGGTTTTGCGCTACTTGAAGCTTGGGGATGGGCCTTATTACACGTTGTTGCGGAATTATCACCTCTGTCATCTGGAGATGATCAAGACACTGCGGAGGGTGGTTGAGGGCAAAGCGCCACTAATCAATAACACGGCCCATCCGCGGGTGATGGTGGCTCCGGTGGCGAAGCGTGCGCTAGTTTCTGGGGAGCTCGTCGTGCGGGCTGCGGGTGGCTATCAATTGCGGGGAGAGGCGGTGATGATGGCCGAGGTGCCGGATGCGGTGCCGCTGGGATTGTTGGATGGTGCACGCGTTGTGAGGCCCGTGGAAAGCGGGCAGACACTGACCTGGGCCGATGTGGAATTGCGTGAAGGCGCTGCCTTAAGTGCCGCTCTGGCGCTGCGTGACCGGGCGGCGGCAGGCATTTCCCGCGCTTGATTCCTTCT
>JBIIUD010000319.1:0-4531 GCA_044340175.1 Verrucomicrobiaceae bacterium | reverse complement strand
AGACGATCTCTGAGACGCCTGAGCGTTGGGCGGCGGCGATGACTCGCCCATGCTGTGCGGTGCGTTGGCCGAGTTCGCTGGAGGAGATGAGCAGGAGGCGCTGGACGTCTTTTAAGGCGGCAGTCAGGGCAGCCTCATCTGCATAATCTGCTTGGCGAACCAGGATGCCCTGGGCGGTCAGGTTTTCCGCTTTGGCAGGGTTGCGAACGATGGCGACGATCGATGCGGGATCGACGTTTTGGCGAAGGAGGTTTTCGACGACGAGGCGGCCCAGTTGGCCGGTGGTTCCAGTGAGTGCGATCATGAGATTTGGGTGAGAGGGATTGCGTTTTGTGCGGGGTTGGTTATGAATCCGCTGTCAGTTCCCTTTGTATACCGAGCTCAAAAATCCCGCAAGAGGGGTCATTTTTGTGACTCAGTAACCCGCAAGTAACCGCTCGTGATGAAACTCCATTTCCTTCCTGTCCAGCGTGGCGCAGACCACGCAAAGTTGTGTCCGGTGCGTGATGTGCTGAACTGCATCGGTGATCGCTGGAGTTTGCTCATCTTGCTGACTCTTGCACAAGAAGGTGTGCTGCGTTTCACCGCTTTGAAGCGTGCCATTGGCGACATTTCGCAGCGCATGCTGGCGCAAACGCTGCGTGGGTTGGAGCGGGATGGTTATCTCACGCGCAAGATTTATCCGACTATTCCGCCGCAAGTGGAATACCGACTGACGAATCTGGGGGAGTCGTTGTTGGCGAAGATCGAGCCTTTGGTGGAATGGGCTGATGAAAACCACGACCGCGTTCGAGAGGCGCGGGAGCATTACGGATCACGTCCGATGGCTTCTGAGGAAAAGGGGTGATCAGTCGGGGGTGAGGTTCTCTGGCCTGATCTTTCTCAAGTCTCTCTGGCTCCAGTTCTCTGTAAGCCCCCAGGAATGCGAAGATAGTCATTACCAAAGACAATGTCTGGCATCTCCATCGGCAAGAGGGCGAAATCAGGGGAATGTTCAGCCCAGAGATTGTTGAGTCGGCCTGTTTGGTTTAAGTTCCTAATGGTCATCAAAAACCAGGGATTGTTAAGTCCATTGCTGGAAAGCGCAACTGTGATTGAAGTTGCCTTTGCCACAACGACAACCACAACCACAAGTAAACTCGCTTCGAAGTCGATGGCCCTACTTTCTAAAATCGAAACGAGACATGAACGGGAGATTATTTCGGAGCATGCGATGGTGCGTCTGCTGAGGGCACTGACCGAGATGGGCTTGGCAGAGGGCGCGCGGGGGGCTGTGGTCCATGTGCATGAGAACGGGGAAGCCTATGAGGTGGAATTTTCAGACGAAAAGGGCGACCTGTGTGTGGTGACGGTGACGGCGGCTGAGCTGGAAAGGGTTTGAGCAGATGGCTGAGCCGACCCAACTGCCGCAAGGGGACGCTCTCTTAGTGGAACCCGAGAAAGTGCTGAACTATCTCCTGGCGATGGAGCACGAGGAAGGTGGTCCAAAAGCGAGGTTCTTCCGCAATCGGGGATTCAGTGCTGACTGCTGGCAAGTGATGGTGGCGGCGCTGCGGATGCTAGGGAAGACCCAGCCGATCCTGAAGGTGACTGAGAACAAATGGGGGAGGAAGTTCGAGGTTAGGTGCGAAATGGTGACGCCCGATGGGAGGAATCCATGCCTCCGAACCGTATGGCAAGTGACTGGAGAGACCGTGCCCCGATTGGTGACGGCGTACCCGGGCTAACGATGGCGTGATGGACGCGGTGTGGGGCGCAGGCGGTGGGGACGGTGAAAAAAGTTTGGGTCGGGGGTGGCATGGGTGGGTGGGGTGTGGTAGGGGTTCCAGTTCGCGACGGGCTGCCTGTGGCGATCTCTTTCTTATGCCGGACTTCGCCACTGCTATCCCTGGACTCATGCAATTGTTCACGCCGGAAATCCGGCAGGAAGCGGAGCGATTGGTGGATGATGATGCGGTGATGTCGCTCGACCTAGATGAGGTGGAGGCGGTGGCGGAGGTGGCGCTGGATGACATCACGGTGGGGGCGCGCTGGGTGAAGCTGGACGAGGGCTGGCGAGGGCAGACGGATGCGGTGGATGAGGTGAAGGAACTGGTGCTGTGCGCGGTGTTGGTGGCGGCGGGTCGGCGGACGACGGCGCCGACGGAGGCGGACATTGAGGCGGAGGAAGAGGATTTTGTCGAGTGGCTGGAGCGGGATCTGTCCCGGAAGGTGACGGAGACGGAGCTGAACTACCTGGAGAAGGTGGAGAAGCGATTCCGCCGGGTGCGGCAGACGGGGGAGATTTTTGACCAGGACATGGTGCGCCTGCACCCGAAGTGGAACATCGAGTCGATGGAGCCGCTGGTGCTCTGGCCGCAACGGCCGCGGACGCTGCGGGAGTTCTGGGGTTACGTGGCGTTGGCGCTGAATGAGAAGGGGCTGGCGGTGCCGCGCTTTTTGCTGAAGGCGGCAGCGCTGGACAAGGGGCGGCGGCGGTTGGCGGAGTGGAAGCGCACGCTGGAGCTGCCGCGCTGGAAGGAGCGGGTGCGGGCTTTGGCGCGGTCGCTCGATAGCGATGAGGCGGATGATGATGACGAGGATGCGGTTCCGGTGGTGGGCAAAGAGGCGCGGCTGATGGTGACGACGTCTGAGTTGAAGCTGCAGATGGTGAGTGCGGCCGGGATTTTCATGACGGTGATGCCGGCGGACTTGGCGGAGCTGGGGGCGCGGCTGGATGCGGGTAAGCTGCCGCTGGATGTGGCGTCGGCGCTGCTGCTGCGGATGTGTCTGGAGGGGCAGCGGGCGAGTGGTTCGGCCTTGTTCCGTCTGGATCACGGGGCAGCGGTGCGGCTGCTGCTGGCCGTTTTGGCGCAGCCTGAGCTGGCACCGCGCCTGGTGACGTTGGATGGGGTGCCGCTGCGGCAGGACACGCGGGCTTTGCACTGGGCGGCCAAGGAGGCGGGGGATGAGCTGGAGTTGCGCTTGGTCCAGGAGGATGGGGCGTCGGCACCGATGCCGCTGCGGGTGCTGCTGGGGGCGACGACGCATTACCTGAGTGATGAGGCGGTGATGCCGGGGCCGGTGTGGTTTGGCGATGATACCCGGGTGGAGGGTCCGCTGCTGGTGCCGATGAAGGCGCTGATCTCTGAGGATGGGGTGCTGTTTTTAGAAAAACTGGGCGTGGCGCTGCCGCCGACGATGGCGGAGCGGGTGGTGCATGAACCGCTGCAGGTGCGAGTGCGGGCGGGCTGTCTGGCGAAGTCGGCGACTTCGGGGGCGGAATACGCGGTGCTGCAGGTGGAGGCGGTGGATGGGGAGGGGCGTCTGGTGGAGCGGCTGCGTGGGGATGGCTGGAGTGAGGCGGGACCGCTGCTGCCGAATGACGATGAGCGTATCATTCTGCGTGACCGAGACATGCTGGGCACGGCGGAGAGGGCGCTGAGTACGTTTCGCTCGACCTTTGACCCGGAGCATCAGGGGTTTCGGGTGCGGCTGACGCGGCAGTTTCCAGACCAATTCCACGCGTGGGCGAAGTCGCTGCCGGAAGCGATGGAGCTGCTGCCGGATGAGCGTTTGCAATCGATCCTGGCTGACCCGCTGATCGCGCGGGTGAAGCTGGAGGCGCGGCAGACGGAGTCGATCGATTGGTTTGATCTGCGGCTGATGTTTGAGATTGAGGGCACGGAGCTGAAGCCGGCGGAGATCCGGCGGCTGGTGGCGGCGCGGGGTGGGTTCGTGCGGCTGGCGGATGGTTCCTGGAAGCGGGTGGAGCTGCAACTGAGTGACGAGCAGCAGGTGATGATCGATCAACTCGGCATCGAACTGGAGGAGCTGGGGGATGAATCCCACCGACTGCACTGGCGGCAACTGGCCAACGAGAAGACGGCGGAGCTGATCCATCCGCAGGCGTGGCAGGCGGTGGCGCGGCGGCTGGAGGCGGCGGAGCTGATGGAGAAGCCGGCGGTGCCGAAGGAGCTGCAACTGACGCTGCGGCCCTACCAGGTGGAGGGTTTCCACTTTTTGTCGTATCTGACGTTGAATCGATTCGGTGGCATTTTGGCGGATGACATGGGCCTGGGTAAGACGGTGCAGAGCATCACCTGGCTGCTGTGGCTGCGGGGTGAACAGCCGCCCGGAGAGCGTCCACCGCCGTGCCTCGTGGTGTGCCCGAAGAGTGTGCTGGATGTCTGGGGAGCGGAGTTGGCCAAGACGGCGCCGCATCTGCTGGTGCAGGTGCTGCGGGAGAAGGATGAGCTGGACATGACGTGGCTGACGGAGCGTCTGGATGTGCTGGTGATCAACTATGCGCAACTGCGTGGGCTGATCGAGGACCTGAAGCATGTGCACTTCCTGGCGGTGATCCTGGATGAGGGGCAGCAGATCAAGAATCCGGACTCGCAGGCGGCGCGGGCGGCGCGGCAGATCCATGCGTTCAATCGCCTGGTGCTGACGGGCACGCCTTTGGAAAATCGGCTGCTGGATCTCTGGAGTCTGATGACCTTTGCCACGCCTGGGGCGCTGGGGGATCGGTCGTATTTCCAAAAGCACT
>JBIIUD010000318.1:0-4560 GCA_044340175.1 Verrucomicrobiaceae bacterium | reverse complement strand
TGGCCGAGACAGGCTGGGTTCGCGGGGGAACTTGCTTCCGCGTGGCCGGGTGGGTGGGGTGGCAGAGGGCATAGGCGGCGATGGGGTGCCTGGCACGGCACGGCGCTGAACGGCGGGTTGCAGACTCGGCAGCAGTGTGATGCCAATGAATCCCCAGAGCAGAAAGTTTGCCGTGTGGTTGAGCACGGCGGAGAGATAAAAATAGGGAAGCTGAACCAAGAAGCTCACCAAAATGAGCGGGCGCAGTTCATCGTCCCGACACTGCTTGAACATTCGGAAGGAGAAGGCGAGCACCAGCAACCGCATTCCATACCACGCCAAGGCGCAGATGAGACCAAGTTCAACGACGACCTGGGTCATTTCATGGTCCATGGACGGCGGTTTGTCCTTTGGCGGTGGAATCGAAAGAACGTTTCTCAGTTGCGAGGTCACCGGCATGGTGGTGCCTAGGCCGTAGCCAGTGATCGCCGTTTCGCTGAAGGCCAATTCTACGGCGACTTGGGCTTGGTCGATGACTCGGCTTTGCACGTTATCGCCAGAAATTTGGGCTCGTGTAGACCACATCAGCAGGGCATCCGAAAAGAAGTAGGCAGCACCAAGAGCGACCACTGCCCCGGCAATCCCCAGATTGGCAAGTGCCTTGAGATTGGAACCCAATTTGTAGGTGCTGGAAAAGAACAGCACACCACCGATGATCAAAGCGATGCCGTAAATCGCAGAACGTGAGCCTCCCATCAGGCCATTGGCCACCAACAGTGGAAGGTTAAGCAGCAACCAGGCGCGCATGGTCTTGCTTTGCTTGGCCAAGAGCAGGGCCACATGCAGGCCCGTAAAGAAGAGGACGAAGGTACTGTGGCCTGTGAGATAAGAAAAGGTGCCTGTGATGCGTGACTTGTCGCCAAAGCCAAAACCAGTGGCTCCTGTCTCGGCCATGCCGGAGGCGAACGTGTTGACGACACTGAAGCGGTCGCTGTTCCATTGAAGGAAACCAAGCAGGCAGATTGGGGTGGCCAAAAGGGCGTAGTAGGTGGCCTGACGGATGAGTTCGTCGCGGTTGCGGAACAGGAAAGGCATCATGAAGGCCATGGGGATGTACATGAAGTAGCCTTTCAAGCCGATGAGACCGAGAATGGGGGATCCGATGTTGGGATTGAGCACGCTGAGTCCGGTGAAAATCGTCAGACCGATGATGGCAGCGACGGGTGCGTTGAGCCGCCATGCGCGTAGCCCGGGGTCCGGGTAGAGGTAAAATTTGAGGTAGGCGCCAATAAGCAGGATGTCCTTGCCGAAGTACACCAGTTCCTGGCCCTGGGGAACAAGCCACTTGCGGATGGCACCTTCAAACAGGGCCAGGACAAAGGCGGCTTTGACGGCAGTGCGCCAATGACTGAAAGACCATGAGATGACTACCACCGCCATGATCCCACCAATGGCGAACAAGGTAGGCAGTGGCAGTCGGGCCAAGGGAAACAGTTCAGGGCTCAAGGTCATGAATCAGAGGAGTCTAGCGAGCCCTGCTGCAGCCGCTGCCAAGCGGTGAAAAGCGCCAGATTGGCGGTGGGAGCATAGGCAAGTTGAGGGGAGCGCTGGCCGGGTTGCAGGCGAGCTGGATTGCCGGTGGCAACGGCTCCTTCAGGGACATCCCGCGTCACCACCGCACCTGCTCCAACTACGGCACCTCGTCCAATGGTGACCCCTGGGAGGATGATGGCATTGGTGGCGATCCAGGCATAGTCGCCGATGGTGATGGTTCGGGCAATACTGGGCCAGTGCGGTTGGCGGATGTCGTGGCTGGCACTGAGAATCTTGGCCCCGTCATTGATGCAGACACGGCTGCCGATGGTGACTGACGCGTGTACCGATACCTCGACGCGCCCGATGAAGGATTCAGGGCCGATGTGGAGAAGTTCGAGCCTGCCGCTCATCAGACTGGCTTGAGCCAGGAAAGCACTCGGTGCCACGGATGCCCCGGCACGGCGCAGTCGCCCATGCGCGAGCGCCTGTGTGATAAGCCGTGGTGACTGCAAAAAGCGTTTGGTCCAGGCGCGGCACCATTCTCCGCTGCCCATTGGAAAGCGGTCTCGTGATTTCCAAAGGGCGGCAATCATGTCTTTGGTGTCAGGGATCGGAAAGCGGTGGCGATGCGGGTGGCCGTCTGGCGCTGGCTATGAGATTCATACCATAGGTGCAGCGCGGAGGCGAGTGTTTGCAGCGCGTCGAGTTGGGGTGGCTCAGCCGCGTCTTCCATGAGGGGATCACAAAGCACATTCTGACCGTGAGCCAGACCGTCGGGGAGTTGTGAGGTTTGTCCTTGAGTGATGACGGCTAGACCATGCGCGGCAAAGCTGGCAAAGAGACCTGACTTGCCTAAATGATCGGGAGAATAGGCTGTGTAGCCAATTCGGCATCTTGAGAGCAGGTTTGAAACTTGATTTGGAGCTAGGTAGCCGTGACGAACGAGTTGGACGCCATCCATCTTAGGATCGGGAAAATCTCCTTTGCCGATGACATGGAGGCGGTTCATGCCGAGGTATTTTGCCCAAGCCAAAACCCGGTCCAGCAAGGCTTTCAGCGGCTCGCCGCTGTGATTGGCAGAAGCGAAGAGAACCATTTCCGCCGTGCGAGCTGAGAGAGGGGGCGGTTCAGCCAATTCTCCCAGGTTAGAGAAAACGGGGATAATTTGTGTGGGAACGGAGTCGGCAAGGGAATGTTCATCCAGCCAGCGGGCATAGTCTGCCCGGTTGGTCATGCGCAGGGACGAGGCGCGAGCGATGCGGCGAAGGATAAATTTTTGCAGCGGTTGCAACCAGAAAGACGAGGTCGTGGGTGGGCCGGAGGCAAACAACTCGTGAAAATAAACCGCGCGCTTGCGTTCAGGAAATTCAGCGGCCAGCCAGGACCAAGCTCTGGCCAGGCCCCAGGGGGTGGCGCGCTTTTGAAAGCCATAAGGGGACAGATGGAGGAGAACGGCATCCACCTCGGCACCCTTTTGGTTCATCCAAGTGGCGAAGGTATGCTCGGTCATTCGGTTGAGGCGATGAACAGGAAACCGTGGCTCAGGTCCGGGATCCACCCACGAGGTGCCTGCGCTGAGAAAGTGGCTCTTGATGGCCTCCAGCCGCTCCAATTCGATGGCCAAATTCCAGGCATAATCGGCCACGCCGCAGACAGCTGGCGGAACGCGGGGAAGGACGTGGAGCAGGTGCATGGTTATCGGTTCTCGGCAATCGGCCTGGATTTAGCGTTTCGTGGTTAGGCGAGGCTTTAGGGCCATGCACAGGTCTTGTCGGTAGCGGGTCCAGGAATGCTTGGAGGCCCAGTCGCAGCCTGCGTGGGCGATTTCGGCACGTCGTTCTGGGTGTTCGATGAGGTGAAGGATCTGAGCATGTAAGGTTTCAGGGGCTGCGGGTGGAACCAGACAGGCGTGGCGGTTGTTTTCAATGAGACCCATGAGGCCACAGTGGGTGGTGCTTAGCACGGGCAAGCCTTGGCTCATCGCCTCCAGCAGTGAGAGTGAAAGGCCCTCGTAAAGGGTAGGAAGGACCAAAAGATCGTGCTTGGGGAGTTCTGCCAGCAGGTCAGCGTGGGGCAGTTGACCCAGGAACCGGACAGGGGATTTCAGATTTGCGGTTTGAGCTTTGAGATGGGGCAACCCTGGAACAACGGCAGATCCGGCCAGGGTGAGTTGCACTCTGTCACCCAGGGGCAGGATGGCATCCAGAAGGTCAGCCAGTCCCTTGGACTGGGACAATGTGCCCACAAACAAAAGTTTGAGAGGTTCCGGATTCTTTGGCTTGGGTTCTTTGTTTCGGGTCGGCTGAGCGGGCGTTGGTTCGGGACATCCATAAGGGACAACGATGACCTGCGCCTTGAAGGTCGGAGCTTCTTGCAGGCTGTCACGAACAAAGGGGCTGGGAACAATCACCAAGTCTGCCAGACGAAGTTCCTCGTCACGCTGGAACGTGCAGGCAGCAAGTGCAGCGCGGGATGGGAGCGTGGCAGCCCACTCTGGACGCCTGATGGATTCGGTTTCGACCATCCGGTCAACGGTGCGCCAATACGGAGTGGGCAGCTCATAGATGCGGCAAAGGCCCTGCTTTTGAGCCTCCCGAAAAGTGTGCAATGAGGTGTCAAAGTAACCGTACACTGATTGGAAGCTGCAGGACCGGCGGCGCAGTCGTCGGGCCACGGCACGGTCAAACCTGTTGTTGGAGACGCGGATGGAAAAGATGCTGGAGAGCGGTAGCAAAGGAAGGCGTGCGGCTAGCAGGCGACCCCACTCAGGGAGTGGATGGCGGTAAAGGTAGGGGGCAAGTTCCGAATCAAATCGGCGCTTTCCGATTTGGGCGCGCAGGCTCCTGGGCAACGCTTTTGTCCAAGGGGGCATCGCTGTCCAGGCCAGGGTGTGATGAAGCTCCTTCAACCAGCCCGCCTCTGCAAATGCTAGGGCGGCCTGACGGCTGTTCAGACTGCCTGTGAGATGGGAAAGGAGCATCAAAGCTGGGTGTGGTAATGGCGCGCGCTGAAGTCACCTCTCCTTGGTGTAGGCAAAGAGGAGTT
>JBIIUD010000317.1:0-4583 GCA_044340175.1 Verrucomicrobiaceae bacterium | reverse complement strand
CGGCGGATACGGCGTCCGTAGAACGCGTAACTCTCCGCCAGCGGAAAGTGCATCAACGCCGGCCCGGTTGGTCCACTGGCACTCATGGTTTCAATTCGCGGAAGGCCGCCAGGGAGAACGTGTTCGATGTCCGCGTGGCCATCTGCGGCGTTGGAAACCCCGCTCGGTTTTCAAACCAGACCCATTCGATCTCGGCCAACCCCACAAAGTTGGTGCCCTTGGGATGTTCCCAGTTGGATAGGGCGTTTTTGAGGGCTTGGCTGCGCAGGTCGAGGAAGGTGACGTAGCGGGTGTAGATGCCAGCCCCGATCTTTTGGAAGAGCCCGTCATTGAGCGGGATGACCGGTTCGTCATCGGTTTCTTTGAGCGAAAAGTTGATCAAGGACAGCATCGGAATGTCCAGCAGCTTGCCCTCATCCTCGAAACCGACCGCCACGGGCATCAGATCGCCAGATTTGACCCTGAAGATGGCGTTGTTGTCTGGCGAATAGACCGCACCGGTTTGCAAATTGATGTTCACCCGTTTGGCCGCGCCGGATTCCTGGCCAGTGGCGCGCACACCCATCGGAAACACCATCCAGGTGGAGGCACCGCTGGCATTGGACGCCCGCAGCCGCACATTGAACACCCCTTCCCCGCTCGCCACACCTGAAATAAGTCCGGTAGTTGAGCTCAGGGTCAATCCAGGCGGCAATCCCGAAGCTGTCCAACTGGTGGCTGATGGTGAACCAGCAGCCAGTGCCGGCCGGAAACTCCATGCCGTGCCAATGGGAATCGAATGAATGGAGGTGATGGGGCTGAGGATGGGAACAGACATGGCGGTAAATCAGCGGATGAGAGCGCGGCCGATGTCACCGCTACCGGATTCGTCGGAGACGATGTCCCGATTGAGTCCAAATAGGGCGACTAGGCCGCGTGGGTCGCTCACTGAGTCGCGCGTGTCGAATCGCAGCAGGCGGGCGCGGATGGCGAAGGTGGCAGTCGTCGGACAAGAAGCCCCACCCTCCTCGCCGCCGTAGAGCAGTCGGCTGCAGGCCAGGACGTTACCGGCACTGCGGGTAATGCGGCAGCCGAAGGTATGGGCCACCGCGGTGTGAGTGACGAAGAACCGGTGTGCCAGGATGGGCGTTGGGTTCCAGGTGATGTCCTTGAAGTTCGCACCCGTGGTGGCAGGACTGCTTTCCTGAGCAAACACGCCCCACTCCAGCACAAGTTGCCACTGGGCCTCGGTATTGAAGATCGAGTTGGCGAACTCGGCCTGGGAAGCGAGTCGGTTGGTCAGAATGGCGCACTCGAAGCCGAACTTCAGCTCGAAGGTCTTCTTGAGGCGAAGTTGCTTGTCGTTGACCGCCAGGGTGAAGAGCTCGCGATTGAAGTCGGTCGGGTAGAAGCTGGTTTCGGAGCCGAATCGCTGAACCTTATACCAGACCCGCCCATCGAAGGAGGCGAACTCACCGGGCTGCACATCCATGGCACGCCGTCCTTTGCCGCCTGGGATGCGGATGGCCACGGTGGTCTGGTTCTGATAGACCTTGCCCTTGAAGCTGGCGCTGTAATCCACCACCGCAGGCAGGGCAAGAAAGGTGGCCTGATGGATCGCGGGAAGCAGGCCGCCGTCACGAATGTCGAGCGAGGCAAGTAAAGCAGGCGTCAGGTCGGCCAGGGACTCGATTTCCTCAGTCACCGTCTGCCTCGTCGGATACAAATCAAGAAACACAGGCAACGTCCACTGGGCGATGGGGCCTGTTTGACTGGCCGCTTCCGCAGTTAGGCCGCCTTGAGGCACGAGGGACTGCAACTCGCTCACCGCCGCCCCCAGTTGATCGAGGATGAGTTGGAGGTTCTGGATTTGAGCGATCGTGTGGCCATGGACGTTGAACGCCGCCACCGGAGATCCGCCCAGGACGGCAATGGCGAGTCCGCCCACTGCGGGAGCAGACACCCCGGCTGCAAGGGTGACGGTAATGCTGCTGGGTCCCTCAATGGTGACCGAGTAGTCCTCCGGAATGGATAGCAACCGGCCTCCAGGAGCGTTCTGACGCAGCGTGACGTGGATCGCTTCCGTGTTGAGGTTGTGATCGATCACAAACGCCACAGCCGAACCATTGCCCAGGGTGGTGTGGTAGTAGGGAATGCCCGTGGCAATCTGGTCCGGCGTGAACGGCACATAGTCTTTGGCCAGTGGCGGGCGCAGCCAGTCGATGTTTTGGGCTGTGGCGAGTTCCTCCCAGATCAACTCGTTGACCAGGGTAAGCTCGGTGCGAATCACGGCGACCGGATGCAACACGTCTTCGTCATGCTCATCCTCGAAGGTCACTTCCACCTCGAAGGGTAATTTGAGTTCGCCCGTCTTGGAATCCGCCTCCCGCATCAAAGAACGCAGTTCGGGGGTGTTGAGGCTGAGCGTGAAGGTGACGTCTCCCTCCGGGGCATCGAACACGGTGACCTCCAACAACGCCTGATTGGTGCCTTCCATACTGCCAGCAAACTCGATGTGGGCAGTGTTCCCAGTCGGGTTGGTGACCACAAAGGTGCCGTCCTCATCGGCGAGGGCTTCAATCGCATCGGCGATTTGCTCTGCACCATCCTCGCGAGCAAGCAGGCTGCTCTTCTTGAACCCTCGACGGAGTTGGTAGGTGCCACGGAAATCGGGCGGAACGTAGAGTCGCTGGATCTCGTTCCACTGGATGTCGCCATCGGCTCCTCCGTTTTGTAGAGCGGTGATCGTCGGCGCAGGTGGAACGATACGGTCAAAGGCCGTGGTGAAGGCGGCTCCAGCCTGGATGAGCCTCAGCTCATGCACCCACTTGCCGTCGAACAGGATGGGGATGACCCGGGCAAAGCTGATGGGCAGCAGGGAGTTTTCCGCCACGGTCATAGGCACCGCGGAAGGGGCCGAGGCAAAACGGACAAAGTAGCTGCCATCCACCAACTCCACGGTGGCGGCTCCATAGGCTGCGACCAACGCAGGAACCGTATTGAATGCCGATGCCATTTGTGCGGCGGTGGCATTCCAAGGAATGGGCGTGGTCAGGTTGACTCCTTCTTGGGCCGCCGCATTACCCAGTCGGAGCCGATAACTCCCCTGCTCCGGCCTAGTGTCAAGGCGACCAACCGAGGCTCGCAGTCGCCGCACCACACGCGAAACTTCAATGGCTTGACCATCGATCTTCTCAGCGAATCGCAAGCTAAGCGTCAGATGGTCCCCCGCCACCACCCTCGGCCAATTGAAGGCCGAACCGGTAAGTTGCTCGGAAACCGTGCGTGTGGAGAGATTGCAATAGAGAAGAGCCTGCATGAGCCGGATGCTCTGGCGGGCGTGTCAAGAAACCGGCAAGCTAATGCTTGGACACATTCCTCCGTGCGGGGTTAATCATGGCTGGGCAAGCCCACATTCAGAGGTCGTTGCGGTGAAAACACACTCCATTCACCGCACAATATGCGGCAAATGTTGCATTTGCGGCGAAAAGCTGCTTTAATCCCCGCAAACGAAGCGGAGATTATGCCGTACATACACAAACTCGCCGATTGGCCGAAACTCACCTGGGATGATGCAAAACTGTCAGCAGCGTTGGCGGATGTTCGTCATCGACAAGGGCGTTTGCTTGGCAGAATGGAGGGTTTGGGGTTCCGGCTCCGTTCTGAGGCGAAGCTTTCAACTTTAACGGCAGACGTCGTGAAATCCAGTGCGATCGAAGGGGAGAAACTGGATGTGGAGCAAGTGCGTTCGTCCATCGCCCGCCGCCTGGGATTGGAATACGCAGGTGCGGCTGTGGCGAGCCGCGACGTGGAGGGCATCGTTGAGATGATGCTCGATGCCACTCAAAACTACGCGAAACCGCTCACGACTGAAAGACTGTTTGGTTGGCACGCCGCTTTGTTCCCAACAGGAAGAAGTGGAATGCATAAAATCACGGTGGGCGCATGGCGCCCGGCCGAGGCCGGCCCAATGCAAGTGGTCTCGGGACCGATTGGCCGCGAAAAAGTCCACTTTGAAGCGCCTTCGGCCGAAAAACTGGACCAGGAAATGACCGCACTGCTTCATTGGTTTGAGGCTCAGAATGGCGTCGATCCGGTAGTCAAAGCGGCCATCGCCCATTTCTGGTTTGTGACTATCCATCCATTCGAGGATGGCAACGGTCGCATTGGCCGAGCCATTGTGGACCTGGAAATGGCCAGAGCCGACGGCACAGCGGAAAGGTTCTACAGCATGACGTCACAAATCGAGGCAGAGAGGAAGGAATACTACCTCCAACTCGAACGCGGACAGCATAACGGACTAGACGTGACGCTCTGGCTGGAATGGTTCCTCGCCTGTTTGGGACGTGCGATAGCCAATGCGGATCAAACTCTATCGGGTGTTTTGCAAAAGGCCCGTGTTTGGGAAAAAGTGAATCAGCAGCCAGTAAATGACCGGCAGCGCAAGATCATCAACAAACTGATGGATGGTTTTGAAGGGAAAATGACTTCCTCAAAATATGCCAAAATCGTCAAGTGTTCCGAGGACACTGCGCTTCGGGATATTAGCACTCTGGTTGAGCGTGGCGTGTTGATCAAAAACGATGCGGGTGGCCGCAGCACCA
>JBIIUD010000316.1:0-4593 GCA_044340175.1 Verrucomicrobiaceae bacterium | reverse complement strand
CCCCCCACGCCTCACGATGCGCATGGCGATATCCATTTCCAAGTCCTCAAACATCAACCGATCCGCCGCCTGATGAGTGCGCCTTTCCGCCCGCCGAACCAACGCCTGTAACCGGGCCAACAGCTCGGGAAGAGCAAATGGCTTCACCAAGTAATCATCGACACCTGCGGCGAATCCCGCAAGCCGATCCTCCAAAGTGTCCGCAGCCGTCAGCATCAACACCGGCAGATTCGGAGCGAGGCCCGCGCGCAAACGCTGACAGATTTCCATGCCGGTAAGTCCCGGGAGCCAATGATCCAGAATGACGATGCCATAAGACGCCTGCATCAGCATGTCCAAGGCGCGCGCCCCATTCACGGCGTAATCCACCTCCCACCCCCGGCGGGCGAGGTATTCCTCAATATTGGCCGCGAGGTCCCTATCATCCTCGACGAGCAGCAACGGCAGCGATGTGGATTCCATTCTGGGGTGTATGCGCCTTGGACGGGCTTTGCAACTGCTTTAGAAAGTCCACCGCAGCCCAGCCAGGGCCGTCCAACCGTTGTAGTCTGCACGCACGGTTTGGGAGGTTCCAGATTCCGATCTGAGGCTCGGGTCACCGGCATAAGTGTAGCGTGCCTCAGTGAAGATCGACCAGTGCGCTGTGATTTCCCAACGCACCCCGAGAATCGCCTGGAAAGCGGGTTCCCAACTTGCCGAGACGTCCTCCACATTGAGGCCCGTCAGATCGATATCAATCTCCTGCATCAGACCGATACCCGCGCCAACATAAGGACGGATGATCGCGGCCTGACCCGCCAAACTGCCAAAGGTGTAGTGGGCGTTGAGAAAGAAGTTGGTCGAGGCGTAATCCCCACCATCGAAACGCTGCCCCGCGCGTGAGACCCCGTCAATGTCATTGGAGCGGTAGAAAAACTCCAGCTCAAGACTCCAGCGGTTCCATTGCTGACCAATCGCCGCGCCACCCAAAAAGCCGCCTCCGTACTCGCCCTCAAACGCCTCGCCATTGAGATGGATCGTATCATCCATGAGCCCGCTGAGACCCCCGAAGCCCTCAAGGTAAAAGCCTTCTGAAAAGCCATTGGAAGAGGTAGGAAAGGTCGCCGCAGCTTGCGGGGCCGACTCGCCCGCGACGAGCGAGTTGAGCGTGAGGCTAAAGGAGAGACCCGCTAGCAGGATGCTGCGGCTGATGAGCGAGGGAGTGGTGACTGTTTTCATTGGTTTTAGATTGCCTTCTTCATAGGCACCGCACCTCTACCACGCGCTCCGTGAAATCAGCGTGAACCCAAAGTGAATTGCACGTTGAATCTAACTTTTTCCCGCCAGTGACTGCGCCCACAGAACCATCGCTCGCTCCTCCCGCTGAATGAACGAATAAAGTTGCCCTTGATCTGGAGCATGGATTATCTTCAGCGACATGATTGGAAAAATGCTGAAATGCATCATCGTCGGAATGACGACCCAGCTCCATTCGGCAGAGCCAACGCAAGTGGAAACGGTGGAAAGAGGGGCGACACGCTACCTTGTCTGGCGCGTGGCTAAGGCGGATCTAGGAAGATTGCAGATGCACTGGTTGGATACGACTGGGCGACCACTGGCGAACTTCGGGGGTCTGCGCCAGCACTTGGCCAACCAGGGACTGGAGATCGAGTTTGCGACCAATGCAGGCATTTATGAGCGTGGACCAAAGCCCTGCGGGCTGACCGTTTGTCAGGGGCGCGAGGTCGTTGCCTTGAATCTCAAGGAGGGCGAGGGGAATTTCTATTTGAAGCCAAACGGAGTCTTTTTTGTGGATGCCGAAGGTGCCGCAGGAGTGCTGCCAGCAGAGCTTTATGCAAGCAGCGGCATCAAGACTCGCATTGCCACTCAGTCCGGCCCACTGCTGATCGGCGCAGGAGTCATTCATCCCGCCTTTAACCCTAACTCTAAGAACCTCCGCCAGCGTAGCGCAGTGGGGGTGCGCAAAAAAGACGGGCAAGTGATCTTTGTCGTGACGGACCGTAAGGACGCCTCAAAGCGAACGGTCAGCTTCCACGCGCTGGCATCCTTCTTTCTCGAAATGGGTTGCGAGGACGCTTTGTTTTTGGATGGCGACATCTCCGACTTTGCGGTGAATCCAAAACCGGAAACGGTCTTCACCCCGCAAACCTATGCCGCGATGTTTGCTCTGGTGCGCCAGCGCTGACGGCTTACTTGAGACCGGCGATCTTGCAGCCCATGGCCTCGGTGCGCGGGGTGGTGATGGCTTTGCCTTCGGCGGTAGCGGTCAGGGCATCCCGCAGTTCGGCAGTGGTGGCTTTGCGCTGGCGTTTGGTTGGACCGAGGTAGAGATCATTGATGCGGCCCTGATAAAGAACCACCCCTTTGGGCGAAAGCAGAACGACTTCCGGGGTGATGCGCGCGCCGGTCTTTTTGGCAAGACGCTGTTGCTGGTCGAGCAGAGCAGTGGGCCGGACCTTGAGCAGTTCTTTATGCTCCATGACTTGAGTGAGTTCGAGGTCGCTTTCAGAGTGAACCAGAAAAAAGGTGAAGCGATCTTCAAAAGCTTCCGTGATGGCGTTGATCTCGGGAAGAAAGGTGTTGGAGGTATTGCAGAAAGGCGAGCCGAAGATGAGCACGACCCCCTGTTTGTCGGCGGCGACTTTGAGCGGCGCATGATCTGCGCCATCGGAGCCTGGCAACGTGATGTCTGGCTCCGCAGCGCGCAGAGTCATACTGATACTGATGAGCAAGGGCAAGAAAAACAGGGCAAGACGCATGATGCCGCGAGTGAAGCACAAACCGGAGGTCTGGCGACAAGAAAGGCGATGCCATCGATGAACGGAGAGAAAGAATCCTTTGAATTCAGCCGCAAACGCCCGTTTCCTGAAGTACCCATGAGCACACCCGCCGGACCCCGACCTTGGATCATCGCTGAGACGAACTGGAAACACGTGGAAGCCACCGAATACGAGCTGGCGGTGCTACCGTGGGGGGCCACGGAGGCGCACAATTGGCACCTGCCCTATGCGACGGACAACATCCAGGTCGAGGCCATCGCAGCGGAGGCGGGACGCCTTGCCTGGGAGGCCGGCGCTAAGGTGGCAGTGCTTCCGACGATCCCTTTCGGCGTGCAGACAGGACAGCTCGACATTCCTTTCTGCATCAACATGAATCCGAGCACGCAGATGGCGGTGCTGGAGGACATCATCGACAGCCTCGTCGGTGTCGGCGTGCCGAAGCTGGTGGTGCTGAACGGTCATGGTGGCAATGATTTCAAGCAAATGCTGCGGGAGCTGCAGGCCCGGCATCCGACGATCTTCCTGTGCACGGTGTCTTGGTTCCAAGCGGATCGTGGTGATGGGATCTTCGACATCATCGGGGATCATGCGGACGAGCGGGAGACGAGTCTGATTTTGCATCTGACGCCAGAGTGGGTGCTGCCAAAGTCAGAGTGGGGGGCGGGCAAGGACAACCTATGGACCCTCCCGGCCATGCGCGAGAAATGGGCCTGGGCGCAGCGTGCCTGGACTCAGGCGACAAATGATACCGGCTCCGGTGATCCACAGCACGCAACAGCTGAAAAGGGGGCGCGTTATTTTGAAGTGTTGAGCCGAAAGATCGGTGGGTTTTTCCAGGATCTAGCGCGGGTGGATGTGACGCAGATGTATGCCCCCGAGGAAGCGTGAGTCGGCTTAGCGAGGAGGGCTCACTGGCGGGCCCAGGGCGTCGTTTGGACTGCGGGGAGAATGATCGGCTAAAGCCTTGACTCCAACGGGGTGCGACGGGGATAAGCTACTCTTTGCTGAGGGCTTCGTCGAGGTTGAGGAGGAGCTGGCTGAGGGCAGTGAAAGCGGCGTGGTCAATGGCAGGCAAGCTGGGGTCCGGGGGGAACTCGCCGACGTTGAGCAGGCTTTTCGCAGCGGCAGGGTCGGCGGCAAATTGGGTGCGCAGGGTGGCCAGGCGCTGCAGAAGGAGGTCCTGTTCCGCCGGCTTCGGGGGGCGGGCCAAGATGAGGCGGTAAGCGTGGTTGAGGCGGGCGGAGTCGTCTTTTTCCGCAAGCAGAAGGCGACGGGCGAGCACGCGGGCGGCTTCGACGTAGGTGGTGTCGTTCAGGGTGGTGAGGGCGTGCAGGGGGGTGTTCGTGCGTTTGACCTTCACTTCGCAAGTCTGGCGAGCAGCCGTGTCGAAGAAGAGGGTGGGGCCGACGATGCGCCGCCAGAAGATGTAGAGGCTGCGGCGGTAGAGGGCGTCGCCATGATCCTGGACATAACTTTTTTTGCCGAAGGTAGCTTCCTCCCAGATGCCGGGAGGTTGATAGGGTTTCACGGAGGGGCCGCCCTGGGCGGGATTGAGCAGGCCGGCGGCGGCGAGGGCGGTGTCACGCAGCATCCATGAGGGCATACGGTGGCGGGGACCGCGGGCGAGCAGGCGGTTCTCGGGATCGCGCTCGGCGAGGGCCGGGCTGACCCTGGAACTCTGGCGATAGGTGCGACTGGTGACGATGAGGCGGAGCAGTCCCTTGATGTCCCAGCCGCTGTCCATGAGGTGCACGGCCAGCCAGTCCAATAGCTCGGGGTGACTGGGCTTTTCACCCTGCAGGCCGAAGTCTTC
>JBIIUD010000315.1:0-4598 GCA_044340175.1 Verrucomicrobiaceae bacterium | reverse complement strand
GGCCGTTCAGCTCCACCGACTTCAATCCGTCCCGCAGAGCAGGCGTGCCGTCGTAGTACTTGTGCTGGTAAAAGTCGGCATGCCCGAGGAGCTCGCCAAAATACTCGTCGAAGCCTCGGTTCAGCGGATTGTAGGCGTCCTTGTAACCCAAGTGCCATTTGCCGAAGCAGCCGTTGGTGTAGCCGCCTTGGCGCAGGCGGTCCGCCAGAGTGACCTGATCCAGCGGCAATCCCAGGGCATGGATGTCAGGCTCCGGCTTCCATTCGTTGCCCACTTTGACCTTCTGCTCCACCTGATATCCAAACGCGAACTCCAGGCCCACGCGCTGCTGCCAGCGGCCAAGCATGAAACCCGCACGGGTGGGCGTGCAGACGGGCGCATTCGAATAGAAATCCGTCATCAGCACGCCTTCCTTCGCGATGCGGTCAATGTTCGGTGTGGCAATATCCTTGCCGCCCATGCAACCGATGTCGCCATAGCCCAGGTCATCCACCAAGATGAAGACGATGTTCGGCGGTGCCGCTGTGAGCGCGGACAGACCCACGCTCAGCAGCACCAAACTCAACCACCCAAAACGCAATTTCTTCATCATCATACCCTTGGGTACTTGAAACGAAGTCGAAGAAAAAGCAAAATCCGCTGCCCCATGAGTCAGCCAGGCCTGCACGGTTCAGGCATCATCGGTTGGGGTTGGGGTTGGTTTCGAACTTGCCTTGCTTCTGGGGTTCCGCGCAAGGTGCTGACTTCTGCCACGTTCTCACGTCTCATGCTTCGAGTTTGCCTGTTCCTTTTTGTCTTCCTCTTCATCTCGGTCTGCTCCCATTCGGAGGAGAGGAAGAATGTGCTGTTCATCATGACGGATGATTATCGTCCTGAGCTGGCCAGTTATGGTTCCCCGTCGATCACCCCCCATCTGGACCGCCTGGCCAAGCGCAGCGTGCAGTTCAATCGCGCCTACTGCCAGCAGGCGGTGTGCAATCCATCACGCTCATCCATGCTCACCGGCAAACGTCCGGACACGCTGCGCCTTTGGCACAATGGCACCGGCTTTCGGGAGTTGAATCCGGAAGTGACGACGATCCCGCTATGGTTCAAAGAGCATGGCTACACGAGCCGATGCGTGGGCAAGATTTTTCATAACTGGCACACGAAGGACCAGGGCGACCCACGCTCCTGGAGCGCCCCGGAGTTTTTGCATTATGCGAACCATGGCCACGACGCACCGCAGGTCACAGGCACGTTGCCGCCCAACCTGGTGGAGGTCACCTCCCTGCGCGAATACACCAAGGTGCCAATGTGCGAGTGCCGGGATGTGCCGGACGAGGCCTACTATGATGGGCGCGTGGCGGCCGAGGCGGTGCGGGTGATGCGGGAGGTGAAGGACCAACCGTTTTTTCTCGCCGTCGGTTTTTGGAAACCGCACGCGCCCTTCAATGCACCGAAAAAATACTGGGACCTCTACGACCGCGACGCGCTACCTGAGCTGAACCCTGCCCGCCCCGAAGGCGCGCCCGATCTGGCCTTTCATCAAAGCACCGAGATCCTGGGACCCGTGAAGAACCAAAAGCAACCCACAGCCGAGCAGACGGCGGTGATGCGGCACGGCTACTTCGCCAACATCAGCTACCTGGACGCGCAACTGGGCAAGGTGTTGGACGCGCTGGAGGCCAACGGTCTGGCAGACAAAACCATCATCACCTTTGCCGGGGATCACGGTTACCACCTCGGCGAGCACGGGCTGTGGGGAAAGACTTCCAATTTCGAATACGACGCGCGGGTGCCGATGTTCATCAGTGTGCCGGGCAGCCGCCAACAGGGCCAGCAGACCTCGGCTTTGAGCGAGCTGGTGGATTTATTTCCGACGCTCGTGGAGCTGTGCGGCCTGCCGAGGCCGGACGGACTCGAAGGCAGCAGCCTGGTGCCCGTGTTGAAGGACACGACGGCCATCGTGGACAATGCCGCCTTCACTCAGCATCCACGTCCAGCCTATTTTGACCGGGAGCCCGGCGGGCAACCGCTGGCCATGGGCTACAGCGTGAGGACGGCGCAGGTGCGCTACACGGAGTGGCGGGATTGGAAGAGCAAGGCGGTGCTGGCGCGCGAACTCTATGACGAGGCGCAGCAGCCGGCGGAGCTGCAGAACCGGATCGATGATCCAGCACTGCGCGACGCCCAACGGGAAGCGGAGAAACGGCTGCGGACACAATTCCCGTGATCGCAGGATGCAGGGCATGAATTCCCCGCTTTACTGAACAGACCCCACCATGAACGACCATCCCCTGCCCGCTCTCCGCAACCAGTTGCTCAACCTGCACAAGCTACTCATGAACGCCGAACGCGCGGCTTATGAAAAGGAAGGCCATGTGATCCGCTCTCCCTTGCAGATGCTGCAGTTGTTGACCGAGCACGAACGCTTTGCGTGGCTGCGGCAGCTTTCGCAACTTGTGGTCATGATGGATGAAGCCATGGAGGAGAAACCCCCGATCACGACCGAGCGGGCGGACGCACTGGTGCAGGAGGCGCGTCATTTGCTGCTGGGGTCCGAGGAGCCTGAGAGTTTCGCCGTCCGCTACGCCCTCCTTCGGGATCGGGAAGCGGACGTGGCCGCTGCGCACGCCGAGCTGAGCCAAGGTTTCGCTTGAACCCTGGGGCAGCTTCACGGCTCTGCCGCATCGCTTTTGTGATCCCTGCTAAACACCGCCTTTTCATTCACCCATGAGAGTTTCATTTTGTGTTTCTGCCTGCGCCCTCCTGAGCATCCTTCCGCCCGTCTCTGCAGCTGACACTGCAAACGCCGCCCCCATCCGCTCCGCCATCGGAGTGACGCGCGCTGGCACAGCGATCCCCTGCCTGATCTCGGAGGCGGATGTGAAACCCGGCACGCCCCCGCACCGCGTGCTGCTGGTGAGTGGATGGGATGGAGGTCGTGGCGAGTCCACTCAGGTGGTGCTGGCGGCCTTGCAGGCATCTCAGCCATCCAACCCTCAACCCCTGAGCCTCTCCGCCGTGCCCACGGTGAGACCCGATCCCACCGGCGATCCGCTGACACCTCTGTCTTTTCCTCCCACCGGTAACGCCTACCACCAGCCCGAGAACGACGTCGCCCATTACCTCTGGCGCTGGATCGGCATGCACGCGCCCGATGCCGTGATCCTCGTCGCCACCGAAAGCGATCCCTCCGCCGCCTCCCTGGCTCAAGCCCTCGGCAAATCCGCGCCCTGCGGCATGGGCACGATCCCATGTCGAGTGGTCGCCCCCGCTGATCTGCCGAGCGCCTTGGCCGCAGCTGCCCAATCCCCCCAGCCCTCCCCGGCTCATTTGGAAAAACAACGCCGCCTCCGCCGCAGCGCCCTCGAGACCGCCACCGAGCTCGCCCAGGTCTATGGCCACCAACTGGATCCCGTCGCTTACATCCCCGCGCTCGCCATCGTCGGCCGCATGCGGCTCGGCGAGCTCACTGGCGATGACAGCGCTCTGCGCGACGCGGAAAAAATCGGCCAGCCCTACACCACCGGCGACAAGGAATCGATGCCCGCCAACGGCAACGGCAGCACGATCTCAGGCCATTTGGTGTTTGCCGAACTCGCCCACCGCACCAGCGACCCCGCTTGGACTGCCCTGGTCAAAAAAGCCGCCGACTACGGCTTCGATGCGCAGGGTCAACCGAAAGAGTCCATGCCTTTTCACAGTGAGATGAGCGACTCCGTTTTCATGGGCTGTGCCATCTTGGCGGAGGCCGGGGCGCTAACGGGTGAGAAGAAGTATTTTGAGCTCTGCCTGCGCCACCTGCGCTTCATGGAAGAGCGTTGCCTGCGGGCGGACGGCCTCTACCGCCACTCGCCGTTGGACGAGTCCGCCTGGGGCCGCGGCAACGGCTTCCCCGCGCTCGGCCTCTCGCTCTCCCTCAGCGCACTGCCCAGCGATTCCGCTGAGCACACCGCCTTCCTCGCCAGCTACCGCGCCCACATGACCGCTTTGAAAAAGCATCAGGACCCGACCGGAGCCTGGCATCAAGTCATCGACCACGAGGAAAGCTACCGCGAGTTCACCAGCACCTGCATGATCACGTTCGCCATCGTGCGCGGACTGCGGCGCGGCTGGCTGCAGTCCGCCGAATGGCAACCCGTGGTGGATCGCGCCTGGACAGCCATCCAATCCCGCATCGGCCCCAACGGCCATCTCGTCGATGTCTGCACCGGCACCGGCAAAATGAAATCCCTGCGCGACTACCTCGACCGCACCGCCCTGCTCGGCCCCGACGACCGCGGCGGCGCCATGGCCCTCCTCGTCACCACCGAGATCGCCTTCTGGGAAAAAGAGAAAGCGGCGCAGTAAAGCTTCGAGCGAATCAAACTAGCGCGGTTTCATTCGTTTTTAATTCCTCAAAAACCTGCGCACTCGCACTCGCACTCGCACTCGCATCGCCAAGCATCACGGCGTCGCTTGCGCTTTGCGACTCTATCAGGAGCAAGGGCTCAGTTTCTGCACACCGCCCAGCAGACCAAGGTCTACGAGGACAGCAGGGGCATCTACAGCACTTGGATCAGCTCTTTCCTGACCCTCGCAAATCTCGCAAAGCATGCAAGGCCCCCGGAATG
>JBIIUD010000314.1:0-4604 GCA_044340175.1 Verrucomicrobiaceae bacterium | reverse complement strand
CGGCGTGCTCAATGCGGATTTGGCGTTGAACCTGCCGGATTTCCGAGCGGCGGAGCGCACCTTTCAACTGCTGGTGCAGGTGGCGGGGCGGGCCGGGCGAGGGGACATCCGAGGGGAGGTGTTGATTCAAACTTTTACACCGCATAGCCCGGCGATTCAGTTTGCCCGGCACAACGATTACGAGGGCTACGCTGCTCAGGAGCTCGACTTCCGCCGCCAGTTTGACTACCCGCCTTTTTCTCATGTGCTGCTCATCACCAGCCGGGGCAAACATGAGGCGCAGGCGGAGTTTGCCCTGCAAACGGTGGCACGCCGCCTCAAGGAAGGACTGCCGGAGGGGGTCATCATGGGGGAACCTTGTCCCGCGCCACTGGCCAAGGCGCATGGGCAATTCCGCTTCCAATTGCTGATGCGTGCGCAGGCCATCCGGGCGCTGTCAAGGCATGTGCAGGGCGTGGTCAAAGCGCTCACCTTGCCAACAGATGTGACCGTTATCTGGGATGTGGACCCGATGAACCTGGGGTGAGAGTTTTGGCAGGGCATGAAACTGAATCGACTGCTGGGCAAACATGAATCGACCGGACGCAGCCGTGCGCAGGCCATGATTGTGGCGGGCGAGGTTTCGGTGAATGGCGTGGTCGTCATCGAGGGCACGCGGGAGGTGACACGCTTTGATCGCGTGGAAGTGCAGGGGCAAATCATTCAGGCCGGACAGCGCGCGCTTTATGTGATGCTGCACAAGCCGGCGGGGTATGTGTCGGCGACGGTGGATGCGGAGCATCCGACGGTACTGGATTTGATCGATGACCCGGACAAAGCGGAATTGCATTTGGCGGGTCGGCTGGATCGCGCTTCGACGGGGCTGGTGCTGCTGACCAACGACGGGGTTTGGTCCAAGCGCATCACGGAGCCTGTGTTCAAACTGCCCAAGACGTATCTGGTGGAGACGGCGGAACCGATTGCGCCGGAAGCGGTGGCGGCGTTTGCGGCAGGGTTTTATTTCCACATGGAGGACCTGGTCACTCAACCGGCGGAGTTGGTGCGGCTGGCGGAGCGGACGGCGCGGGTGACACTGTGGGAGGGGCGCTATCACCAAATCAAGCGCATGTTCCACCGGGTGGGGAATCGCGTGACACGCCTGCACCGGGAGTCGATCGGACCGTTGCGGCTTCCGGAGGGTTTGGCGGAGGGCGAATGGCGCTTCCTAACGCCAGACGAGGTAGCGCAGTTTCGTCAGTAACAGGCCCTTCCTGGTCCGAGTGAGGAAGGACGGGCCAGGAAGGGCCCTGCTACATAAATAAAAAACCCGAACCCCGCAGGGCGGGATTCGGGTTGAAAGAAGCGGGTCTATGAGACCCGCCGGAGGGAAGTGTCAGGCTTAGCCTTTTTTGACGGAGTCCACCTTGTTGTGCTCGCTGACGACCACCACGCTCTTGCCGACGAGTTTTTCGACGTCGTCAGCGCCTTTGCTGGTGGGGGTGAGGGTGCGTTTCACTTCTTTGCCGTCCACTTCGATGACGAGCGCCTTGGCGTCCTTGTCGAAGGACTTCAATTTACCGGTGTCAGTGACGGTTTTGCCGCAACCAGCTTGGCTGGAGGCGATGGAGAGGCCAAGGATGGCGAGAGTGCAGAGGATAGCTTTCATAGTCGGTGATGCGATTTGATGATGAACTGAGGTCATTCCAGAGGAGCCCGGAATGGCAATGGCACAATAACGCCAAATTTTTGATGGAATTGCAAGAGTAAATACGGATTCGAAAAAGAGTTGGCTGTCGGCAATCGTTCAGGTCATGCTCCTTCCACCATGACGCGCCCTCTATTTTTTTCCGCCCTGTTGGCGGTGCTGCTGACCCAGTCGTTCCTCCAGGCTCATCCGATCCCGGACATTCCGGTGCGCGGCTCTTTTGCCGATGGGGGCGCGGCAAAGATCGTGGTGGAGGTGAACCCACGCTGTTTTGAGAAAGATCCCACCAGCGCGCCCTCCATGCTGCGACCAGATTTTGAAAAACTCAGCGCTGACCAGAAGGAGGCGCTGAAGGTGCAGGCGGCGGAGTATGTGAAGGGGCGCATCGCTTTCTTCCTGGAGCCTCTGGGACAGGTGACGCCAGCGTTTGACTTCGCGTTTCTCAAGCAAAAGGGCTCTGATGAGACGGAAGACCAAGGGGAAGAGGTGATGGTGCTGGAGGGCACCTGGGAGACGACGATACCCGCAGGCATCTCAGGATATCGCATCAAGGCGCAGGAGTCAGGTGACCTCAGCGTGCAGTTTTTGAATGAGGTGCGCGGGCAGCCAGTGGAGCGGATTCATGTGCTGTTTCCCGGGGAAAGCAGTTTCACGCTGGATCTGGCTGGGCTGGCCTCGACCACGGCAGCGGACAGCATTCCCGGCGCGGTGAAAGCTGGCGACGCGGGTTGGTGGGACAGTTTTGTGACGTTTTTCCGGCAGGGTTTTGTGCATGTGCTGCCGATGGGAATGGATCACATCCTGTTTGTGCTGGGCTTGTTTCTCTTGAGCCGGCAGTTGCGGCCCCTGATCTATCAGGTCACCTGCTTCACGCTAGCGCACACGCTGACACTGGGAATGGCGACTTTAGGATGGGTCAACGCCCCGGCGGAGGTCGTGGAGCCGATCATTGCGCTGAGCATCGCAGTGGTGGCCTTGGAAAACATTTTTCATCCGCGCTACACCCATTGGCGGCTGCTCATCGTCTTTGCTTTCGGCCTGATCCATGGGCTCGGTTTTGCAGGTGCGTTGAGCGAGCTCGACCTGCCGACCAGTTCTTTGATTGTGGGTTTGCTTGGGTTCAATGTGGGAGTCGAGTTTGGCCAACTGGCGGTGATTGCGCTGGCGTTGATGGCGACTTTTTGGATACGTGATGCGCAGACTTATCGACGTGCGATCGTCATTCCGGGCTCCATTCTGATCGCGGTGATGGGCCTTTGGTGGTTCATTGAGAGGGCGTTTCTTTGATCTTTGATGCGGATGCAAACGGGGCTCCTTCTTGATGATGTTTTTCGCGGGCATGACACCGGGGAAGGGCACCCGGAGTCGGCCGCACGGTATCGAGCGGTGATGGAGGCGCTGACGAAGCAGGGCATCGCCGATGAAACGCTGCCGATACAGCAGCGGCCGGCAGAACCGGATGAGTTGATGCTCTGTCATACCAAGGCGTATCTGGAAATCGCCGAGCGGGATGTGCGAGCGGGCGCACACCAGTTGAGCACGGGGGACACGCAGGTGTGCGGGAAGTCGTATGACGTGGCGGCACGCGCGGTGGGTGGGGTTTTGAATGCCGTGGACGGGGTGATGACGGGGCGCATGAGGCAGGCTTTTTGCGCGGTGCGACCTCCGGGGCATCATGCGCGTCCGGCACAAGGCATGGGATTCTGTTTGTTCAACAACATCGCCATCGGCGCGCGCCATGCGCAGCGGAAACATGGGGCGGGGAAGGTGCTGATCGTGGATTGGGATGTGCACCACGGCAATGGCACCCAAGACATCTTTTATGAGGACGGCAGCGTGCTGTTTTTCAGTTCGCACCAAAGCCCATGGTATCCGCACACTGGGCATGTGGAAGAGGTTGGCACGGGCAAGGGCAAGAACTGCATCATCAATAGCCCACTGCCTGCGGGCAGTGGCATGAAGGAGATCGGGGCGGCGTTTTTGGATCGGTTGATTCCGGCCGCACAAAAGTTCAAGCCAGATTTGGTGATGATCTCGGCGGGGTTTGACTCGCGCAAAGGGGATCCCCTGGGGCATTTTCAATTGACCGATCCTGACTTTGCCGTGCTGACCAAGTGGCTGATGCAGTTTGCTGATGAAAACTGTCAGGGTCGGGTGGTGTCGGTGCTGGAGGGAGGCTACAATGTGGCGGGGCTCGCGGCCGGTGTCTGTGCACACGTGCGTGCGCTGATGGGGGATTAGAGGGGGCGCGGCTGGAGAGCGGAAGGGTGGTGCTTGGCCTTCGGGGGAGGGAAAACTCACGTTTTCTGCTACGGGGGCAGCCGAAGTCGTGAGACTTCTTTGCGTAGCCAACCAAGTTGAGAGCTTGTGCATCAACCTCGACTCCTTTAGTTTTCTCCCATGGCATTGACACGGAGGCGATTCATGATTTCAAGCGGGGTGGCTTTGGGAGGGGTGGAAGGCCGGGGCGCTGAGTCGGGAGATGCCTTTCGAGACGCGGTGCGGCAGGCGGTGTGGGATCGGGTGATCGCGGGTGGTGCCTGGTGGGTGGAGCGGCGTGGCGTGGCCTGCCATGGGGCCTATGGCTTTGCGGTGAAGGTGCCGCAGACAGAAAAAGCGCGTGTCAGTGAGGCGACGCTTTTTGATGTGGCCTCGTTGACGAAGGTGCTGGCGACGACGCCGTGCGTGATGAAGTTGGTGGAGCTGGGGAAGGTGGATTTGAAGGCGCCCGTGAAGACTTATCTGCCGGCGTTTGCGGGTCAGGGACGGGAAAAAATCACGGTGCGGCAATTGCTGACCCACACCTCGGGGTTGAAGCCGGGCCTTTCACGCGTGGTGCCGTGGAGCGGCTATGAAGAGGGCATCCGCCGCGCTTGTGAGACAGAGCCTCTGGATGCACCAGATGCGGTGTTCCGCTACA
>JBIIUD010000313.1:0-4605 GCA_044340175.1 Verrucomicrobiaceae bacterium | reverse complement strand
TTCGGAAACGGTGTCTCCTGCGTTGATTCCGGTCGTGCTCAGCCGCGCGGCATCGGAAGTTGTGACTCTCCATTTCACCACGAGTGTGGGTGGCACGGCAACGGCTGATCTGGATTACACCCCGCTTGATGGAACGTTGACTTTCAGTCCTGGTGAGACGGTGAAAGTCATCTCGCTACCGCTGCTCGATGATACTGTGGCGGAGACGGATGAAACGGTGATGCTGAGTTTGAGCGCTCCCGATGGGGCTTCCCTGAGTGCTTCGTCATCGCATGTGTTTACCCTGATTGATGATGACACGCCGGTGGTAACCATTGCGGCCAGCACACCGACAGCGTTCGAGGGTGGTTCGGCAGGGGCGTTTACGTTTAGCCGAACGGGCTCTACGGCATCCGCTTTGACGGTCAATTTCACCCGCACAGGAACAGCCTCCAGTGGAACAGATTTCACGGCCTTTTCGCCTACAACCAGTCTGACCTTTTCTGTGGGGCAGGCGTCCGTCATTCGCACGGTTGCACCACTGCAGGACACTACGGCTGAGATTGATGAAACCATCATTGTCACTCTGACCACCGGCAGTGGCTATTTGGTAGGGGCACCCAATCAGGCGACGGTGGTCACCAAGGACGATGATGTGAACACGATCACGTTGGAGGCCACCGATGGGCAAGCCTCTGAGGCGGGAACTAATCCGGGTGAACTCCGTTTGTCACGTGCCGGACCGGTGACAGCGGCCCGAGCCGTGACGTTGACGATGACTGGCACTACGACGGCAGGAGATGATTATGTGGCGCTTGCGACGAGCCAAACTTTTGCGATCGGACAAAGTGTCTTGATCCTGCCTGTGACTGTGGTGCAGGATACAGTGACCGAAGGCACCGAGGAGATTGTGGTCTCGCTTGCGAGCAGTTCCAACTACATCATCGGGGCTTCATCCGTGGCCAATGTCAGCATCACCGATGACGATCTACCGCCCTCGGTTTTCGTTAGCAGTCCTGCCAGTAAGTCGCCGATCATCGCGAACGGCAACGGACTGTGGTTGACGGCGAGCGGAAGCGACGACGGATTGCCGGCACCGCTAAGTTACATGTGGAGTCAATTGTTTGGACCGGGAGACGCTCACTTTGAAAATGCGGCGTCGTTCAGCACTGGGGTGACGTTTTCTCAGCCGGGTGTCTATGGACTGCGGGTGACGGTGAATGATGGTCAGTTTTCGGCCACGGATGATCTCTTTGTGCAGGCGGGTGGCTTTGCTTTAGCGAATTGGATTTCTCAGGATCAGGGGCCGCCGTCAGTGCGGGGTGTGGCAGGTGAGGCGGCAGGCACATTCACGGTGATTGGCAGTGGCACGGGGTATTCGGGAACGAATGATTCAGGCCACATGCTGTTCCGGCAGTTGCTCGGGGGCAACGGTGATGCCACGGTCACAGCCCGGCTTACCAGCCTGAGTGGGCCGGGGAGTCGACTCGCTGGGATCACGCTGAGGGATACCTCTTGGCGAGGGGCGCGCAGGGTGAATCTGCTGGTGGATGGTGCGGGCAATCGCCAAATGCGAACGCGCACGACCAACAACTCTTCTGATAGCGCTACGATCGTGCCCGGAGCCTCTGTGCCGGTGTGGCTGAGACTGGAGCGTTCTGGCGGTTCCATCACCGCTTTAACGGCACCCGATCAAAGTGGCGTGCCAGGAGAATGGACGCAGGTTGGTTCGGCGGCAGCGGTCAGTATGGGCAACCACGTGGTGGTTGGATTGGTGGTGAGCAGTGGTGTTGCTACCTCGGCGTCGAGTACGGCGATGTTTGATCAGGTGACCGTCACGCCAGCCTTCAGTGGGTCTGCGCTGCACTCTGAGGACATTGGCAATGCGACGCTGCCTGGAGACTCCAGCGTGAGTGGCGGCATCACGACTCTCAATGCCATCGGTTCCTATGATGGCTCGGGAGGCCATTTTCGTTATCAACAGGTGTGGGGAGACTGCATGGTCACGGCGCGACTGTTGACCCAGGCGGGCACCTCGCGCGGCTCCCAAGCAGGGGTAGGCATCCGCGATACCACGGACAACGGAGCGCATGGCTTTTATGGGGGCACCACCATCGACGGTTTTCAGGTGCACTGGCGTAGCAGTCCTGGTGGCAGCAGTGGAACATTGCAGACGGGGGGTTCGATTGGGAGTTGGGTGAGGCTCATTCGACGTGGCAACAGCTTGAGTGCATTTCGAGCGGCAGATGCTGCTGGCGCGCCTGGAACCTGGGCGCAGGTGTCAGGCAATCTGCCCGCGGCGATGACCGGGCCATTGCTGGTGGGGTTGGTGGTTGACAGCAACAGTGCCAGCCTCACCGGCACAGGCACTTTCAGTGGCCTGAGTATCGAACCATTGAACACCGCACCGGTGGTTGCCATCGGCACGGTGCCGGAGTTTCCGCCTTTTGCGCTTAGCGGGTCGGTTGTCGATGACGGGAGACCGAGTCCACCCGGTGCCTTCACGGTCACGTGGACTCAACGGGCCGGGCCGGGAATCGTGAGTTTTTCGGATGCCACCCAGCTCAATCCGGCGGTCACCCTAGCGCAAAGTGGTCAGCATCACTTGAGGTTGACCGCAGATGATGGTGCTATCCGCACTTATGCAGACGCTATTTTCTTGGGCTTCCTGAACCCGTTTGCCAAGTGGCAGCATCAGGAGTTCTCGGATGGATTGACGCATCCTGCGGCGGGCATGATGGCTGACCCAGACCATGACGGGCTGTCCAACCTGCTCGAATTTGCCTTTGCTACGGCCCCATCCGCGGCCCATGCCAATCCCGTGGTGCATGATTTCAGCACGCATCTGGGGGAGCGCTATTTGTTACTTGATGTGCCGAAGAATCCGTTGGCGACGCATTTGACCTATCTGGTGGAAGCCACTTCCGAGCTTGCCAAAGCAAGCGGGTGGACATCGGCCGGTTTGGTGGTGGAAGTCAATACTGCCACGCGACTGCGGGTGCGGGATCATGTGCCGCTTTCGAGTGGAATTCCTCGTTTCATGCGGGTCAGGGTGTTTGCGACGGGTAGCGAGTGAGAAAAGGAGGCAGTTGTGCAAACAAAGGTGAGGAGCTAGGAATGGGAAGCGTTTATCTTGTTGAACGCGACGCTCTTTTTTGACCCCATGATTTTTTCCCTCTCTTCACGCATCCTCCGCACCGTTGATCCGGTTTGCTTGGCCAAAATCGGCTGGAACTTTGGGTTCAAAGGCGCGCGCTCCGTTTTGCAGTTCAAGAAGCGCTTTGACGCAACGGGTGAGGTGTTTCCTCCCTTCCTTTACCTGTCGATTTTGAACTCCTGCAACCTTCGTTGCCAAGGCTGCTGGGTGGATGTGGATAAGCCGAGGGAGTCGATGAATTTGAATGAGCTCAACAAGATCGTGCACGACGCCAAGCGTCGTGGCAACGCGTTCTTTGGTGTGCTGGGCGGTGAGCCGTTCATGCACCCTGAGTTGTTTGATTTCCTGGCCACGCATCCTGACTGCTACTTCCAGATTTTCACCAACGGACAGATGATCACGCCGAAGGCTGCGGAAACGCTGCGCAAGCTAGGCAATGCGACACCGCTGGTCAGTGTGGAGGGGAGTTCGACCGTGTCGAACGAGCGTCGTGGTGGCAAGGATGTCTTGAACCGGACGCTGCGGGGTTTGCAAAACTGTCTGGATGCTCGGTTGATGACCGGTGTGGCCACGAGTTTGTGCCAGACCAACATCGACGATTTATTGACCAAAGAGTGGCTGCAAAAGCTGATCGACATGGGGGTTCACTACACCTGGTATCACACTTACCGGCCCGTGGGTCCGCAAATCAATGAGCAGCTGGCGCTGAGCCCTGATCAAATCACTCAAGTGCGACGGTTTGTCACGAGCATGAGAGCCAAGATGCCGATTGCGATTGTCGATGCCTATTACGATCACAATGGCAAAGCGCTGTGTCCGATGGCCACGGGAATCAGCCACCACATCGGGCCGACTGGCGGGGTGGAGCCTTGCCCGATCATCCAGTTCGCGACCGACAGTGTGCGGACGGATCGGGATTTGTTTGATGTGCTGACGGGATCAGCCTTTTTGAAGGACTTTCGCGAGACGGCAGCCAAGCACACGCGTGGCTGCATCGTGCTGGAGCGTCCCGATTTGGTGAAGGATCTGGCGGAACGTCATGGTGCCAGGGACACAACGATCCGGCAGGCGGCCTTTGCTGAAGTCAGTCGGATGCAGCCGCGGACCAGTCAATGGCGGGAGGAAGAGGAGATTCCTGAGCAGCACTGGATGTATAAAGTCGCCAAGCGATTCTTCTACCACGACTTCGGCGTGTACAAGGAGCTGGACCCTGCGGCTCACTCGCCCAAAAAGTGATGGAAGAGCGTTGGTGACTGAAAAAGAGGGGCTCGGCAGGGGTTCCCAATAAACCCATTCGAGTTCGGTGACCACGAGAGCTGGGCAGCGGGCGTCCTTTTGGGACGCTTTCCTTGCTTTTCCTCCGATCTTCACTTTGTCATGAAGATGGTGCGCGAGGGGGGACTCGAACCCCCAAGCCTTTCGGCACAGGATCCTTAATCTCCTGTGACCGGAGTTCAGCGTTTTCTCTC
>JBIIUD010000312.1:0-4612 GCA_044340175.1 Verrucomicrobiaceae bacterium | reverse complement strand
TAAGCGCTGTGCGGAGGGCGGTAAAGGGCGGGGTGTCTGCCCACAGACAAAACGAAGGCTGGCGCTGACTTTGAGCAGGGAGAATGGGTTCCGCGCACGGCCATGAGTGGGGGTTGACTCTGGCGGTGGCGTGGGACGTATTGGAGGGATGAAACGAATTGCGATTTTGGGCTTGATGTCTGTGTTGAACGGCTTGGTGCTTCAGGGGGCCGTAGTGGAAAAGGTGGTGGAGTATCAGGCTGGGGACGTGCTGGGGGAGGGTTTTCACGCCTACGATGACGCGGTGAAGGGCCAGCGGCCTGCGGTGCTCATCGTCCACCAATGGACGGGGCTGACCGATTATGAAAAGATGCGGGCGCGGATGCTGGCCGAACTGGGCTACAACGTTTTTGCGCTCGACATCTATGGCAAAGGGGTGCGTCCGCAGCCACCGGCGGCTGGGCAGGAGGCGGGCAAGTATAAAGGCGACCGAGCGCTGTATCGGCAGCGCCTGCAGGCGGGGCTGGCGGTGCTGGTGAAGGACGAACGCACGGATGCGGCGCGGGTGGCGGTGATCGGTTACTGCTTCGGCGGCACGGGGGCACTGGAGTTGGCCCGCAGTGGGGCAAAGGTGGTGGGTGCGGTGAGTTTCCATGGTGGTCTGGAGTCTCCGACACCTGAGGATGCCAAGAACATTCAGGGGGAGGTGCTGGTGCTGCATGGCGACATCGATCCCTTCGTTCCTGACGCGGAAGTGGCGGGTTTTGAAAAGGCGATGCAGGCGGCGAAGGCCAGCTACCATTTGGTGCGTTATCCAGGGGCGGTGCATGCCTTTACCCAGAAGATGGCGGGCAATGATCCCTCCAAAGGTGCTGCCTATGATGCCAAAGCAGATGCGGCGTCCTGGGAGGAGATGCGCCGGTTTTTTGATCGAGTGTTTGCCAAGTGAAATCATCAAGGAGCTGCTGCAGATGCGTTTGAATTTTTGGTTATCGGGTGTCCTGCTGCTCGCGAGTGTGGCGAGTGCGGCAGAGGAGAGCGGTGAGCATTTGCGTTTTGTGGAGGCTGATGACGGCTCTGCCCGGCTGGAGTCGGTGGTGGTCAACATGACCGGGCCAAATAATGAAAAGGTGGATCTGGTCGGTGCCGTGCATGTGGCGGACGCGGCGTATTTTGAAGCGCTGAACGAGCGGTTCAAAGGCTACGACGCGGTTCTCTATGAGCTGGTGGGCAGCCCGGAAAAGGGCAATCCTCTGGGCAATCGCGCTGTGGCCAAGGATGCGCGACTGAGCTGGATCGGCAATCTGCAACAGAAGATGAAGGAGACGCTCAAACTGGAGAGCCAGCTAGAAAAGATCGACTACACGGCGGAGAACTTTGTGCATGCGGACATGGCGATGGAGGAGTTTCAAAAGTCCCAGGAAACCCACCAAGAGACCTTTCTGGGGCTTTGGCTGAAGGCCATGGCGGCGCAGCAGTCGGCTGGTGGGACGGCAGCTGGCAATGATCTGGCGGGTGTGATCGTGCTGCTGCAGATTCTCATGAAGCAGGACAGCGCGGATGATTTGAAGCGGCTGATCGGACGTGAGTTTGACCAGGTGGAAGCGGTGATGTCGGGACTGGAGGCTGGGGGGGGAACGGTCATCATCGGCGAGAGGAATCGGGTGGCGCTGGAGGTTTTGGAAAAGGAGATCGCCACTGGGAAGAAGCGTTTGGCTATCTTCTATGGGGCGGGTCATTTTCCGGACATGCAGAAGCGGCTGGAGGCAAAAGGCTTCAAACGAACGGGATCGGAATGGCTGGCCGCCTGGCGCATTCCGGCGCCTGCACCAGAGAAGAAAGAGCGTGCCAAGGAGAAGGCGAAAGCTAAGGCGAAAGCCAAGGTCAAGGTCAAGGCCAAGGAGGTGGTGAAGTGAGGGGGTTGATCGATACCCACACGCATCTCGGCAGCAGGCAGTTTGCGGCGGATCTGCCGGAGGTGCTGGCGCGGGCGCGGGCAGCGGGAGTGGCGGCCATGGTGGCTCCTGCGGTGGACTTGGACAACGCTCGGCTGGTGTTGAGCATTGCTGAGCGGGAGCCGGACGTGTTCGCGGCAGTAGGCATCCATCCTTGCGATGTTGATTCGGTGAGCGGCGACGACTGGGTGGAGGAGCTGCGAGCTTTATCTCGGCATCCCAAGGTGGTAGCGCTAGGGGAGACGGGGCTGGATTATTTTCATGCGCCACCGGAAGGTTTCACGGTCGAGGCGTGGCGTGCCTGGCAGAAGCGCGTGCTGCGGGTGCATCTGGAGATGGCGGTGGAGACCGGGCTACCGGTGGTGCTGCACAATCGGGAAAGTTGGGAGGATTTGGTGGCGGAGGTGGCCCCGTTTCATGGGCGGGTGCGGGCTCAGTTTCATTGCTTCACTGGCACTCTGGAACAGGCGCGACCTTTGATCGAGGCGGGGCACGTGGTTTCTTTCACGGGGATCGTGACCTTCAAAAATCCGGGCTCGATGGCGGAAGTGGCGGGCAGCGTCCCGACGGGAGGATTCATGCTGGAGACGGATGCGCCTTATCTTGCGCCCATGCCGAACCGGGGCAAACGCTGCGAGCCCGCCTACGTGGCGCATACCGCGGCCAAAGTGGCGGAACTGCGCGGGCAGAGCGTGGCGCAGGTGGTGGCGGAAACTGCCGCGACGGCGCGGTCGTTGTTTGTTCGGATTCCGGGTTGAACCCAGATGCCGCTGGTGCAGGCGGTTCATTGGCTTAATGATCGGCTAAAGCCTTGACTCCAACTTGAGGTTACTGGCTTTAGCTCAGCTCCACTTGCCGCGCTCCTCAATCTACGGGCACCTCTTTTCGTAAAAAGCTCCAAAGGCTTTGCTGCAAGCGGTCAGATCAGGCGTTGGCGTTTGCGCAGGAGCCACTCGGTGGTGAGGAGGGCTAGCAGAATGCCGAACCACCACCAACTGGACCAGATGAGGGTTTCTTTGATGGAGGTTTGCTTGCGGTCGATGCGTTTGAGGAGGGCGGGGAGGTCGTTGGCTTGGGATTCCCGGAGGAATTGGCCGCCAGTGGTCTGGGCAAGCGATTGCAAGAGAGGGGTGTTGAGGGTGAGTTGGGCGAGTTCCTGGTCCTCGCGATCAGAAGCGCGGAAGGTGAGGCGGGCGTCACTGCGGGGGGCGGTGGGGAAGTCGGAGATGGCGATTTCGAAGTCGCCCTGCTTCAGGCGGGGAGTTAGTCCACGGTAAATGCCAGCGTGATTGGGATCGGCGGTGAGTTCGATGGTGGCGAGGGTTTCGCCGTCGCGAATGAGGTGGGCCTGCGGGGTGGCGTTGGCGATGATGGTACCTGCGGGACTGCGAAGGCGGACGCGGATTTCAGCTTGGTCGCCGACACGGTAGCGGAGGCGGTCGGTGCCGATGGCGAGGGTGGGGGTTTCGATTTGAAAGGGGGGAGCGGCGATCCAGGCGGCGATTTGCATCCAGAGGCGCTGGTGGTAGAGGTCGGCGACCTGGTAGCGCCAGCGCCAGAGTTCATCGGTGCTGAGGTAGAGCACGGCACCGGCGCCAGCGGGGCGGAACACGACGGCGGGGAGGGGGGCGCTGAGGCTGGGGGATTTCAACTGGGCGACGACTTGGGCACCAGGCGCGGGAGCGACTTGGGCGGTCCAGGTGGCGGGGGGAAGCTGGGGCCAGAGCTCGGTGTTGGTGGCGCGGGAGGCGGAGAGAAGCAGGGCAGCGGGGGTGGGGATTTCGGTATCGAGCGCCCAGGTGTAGCCGGTGGCGGCGGGTGGCGAGTTGCCAGTCCAGGTGACGGGGAGGAGGCGGGCGGCGTCTTTTTGACTGAGCCAAGCCTTCAGGTGAGCGCGCTGACCGTCGATGAAAATGAGGCCGCCGCCGCGCTGCTCGACGAATTCGATGAGCCAAGTGATCTGGGTGGGGAGGAGGCGGTCGGGGGCGAGGTCACCGATAATGACGAGGTCGTAGGTGAGAAATTCGTCGCGGGTGGCGGGAATGGCTTTGGCGATGGTGCCATCGGCGGGGTTGGCGGCGTAGTCGTCGAAGGCGAGAGTGGCGGACCAGCGTTCGTCGCGGTCGAAGTGGTTGTGGATGTAGCGGGACTCCCAGCGGGGGCGGCCATCGAGGATGAGGACGCGGCGTTTGCGATCAAGGACATGGAGAGGGACCTCGGTGGTGTTATTGGCGCGGGTCTTTTCGAGATTGGCCTGATTGCCGGAGGCGGTGACTTGGACGGAGAGGAGTCGGAGGGCGGGATCCGTCTTTTGGGCGGCGGGAGGGAGGTCCTGGACGGGGAAGCGGAAGTCGAAACGGTGTTCGCCTTTGCCGGTGGTGGTGAAGGTCTGCGTCCAGAGGACTTTACCCTGGCTCTCAACGCGGACGGTGGCCGGAATGCCGGAGGGCATGGAGTCGCGAACGGTGACGGAGCCGCGCAGTTGTTCCTGGGCAAAGGCGGACTCGGGGATATCGGTCTGGGTGATGGAGAGGTCGGGCGGCGGGATTTCTCCGCCGAGGCCAATGGGGAAAAGGGTGATGCCTGAGGACTTGAGCGCGGCGGCGAGGTCCTCGGGGGAGCCGTCGGTGTTGTGCTGACCATCGGTGAAGAGGACGACGGCGGTGCCGGGCGTGAGC
>JBIIUD010000600.1:0-3044 GCA_044340175.1 Verrucomicrobiaceae bacterium | reverse complement strand
TTGATAAAGTCCGGCAGGAGTCGCATACGGCACAAAAACATCCACCCAAAACGGCTGATTCAGAATCTCATGGTTCGGCAGCTCCGCCTCTGGGAAATCCTGGGGCACCAAGGCATCAGGATAGGCCCCTGCTGGCAGAGGGGATTGAGGTGAAGACACCTTCACCTGAACATAATGCTCGCGAAGCACAATCGGCGGCGGCAATTGAGCCCCCTTAGGTCCTATCAATGCCTTGGCCCGGACCCGGGCACCACGCAGCTCTTTGGGTGCTCCCGTGAGCACCACCTGAAAGGACTCCCACTCACCCCGCGCCGCCGCTAGTTGAGGCACTGCCTGTGGCCGTGCTGGGGGCTCACGAAACACCCGCGTCAAACTGTCCACGGTCCACACCCCTAAATCACTGGCACCCCCTGCGGCCGTCGCCCCCATCCATATGCTGCCCATCAACCAGAAAAGAGTCCGCATCATCTTTGCGTATGTGGGATGAGGGTTTCATACAAATCTTGGTACCGCGTCGCGGCACGCTCCAGCGAAAACTCAGTGAGCAAGCGCTCCCGCGCATTCCGACTCACCGCACTCCGCTCCTGCTGACTCAGCTGCAACACTTCAAACCACGCTTCCGCCAGTGCCTCGGCATTGCCCGCTGGGACCACCCTGCCAGCATCTCCGATCAAGCGTGCACAGTCACCGACATCTGTCGTCACGCAGGGTAGGCCACACGCCATGGCCTCCAAGATCGTCATCGGACACGCTTCCGTGCGTGAAGACAGCGTGAAGAGATCCAGCCCTGGGTAAAAGTGCTCTGGCTCACTCTGAAATGGCAGCCAATGCACCGAATCTTGATTCGGCAGCGCCTGCAACGATGCCTGCGATTCATCGTCCAGTTCTTGACGCTGCACCCCGCACAATACCAACCGTGCGGCAGGCAGGCGAGCCCACAACAAACCCAATGCCTGCAGCAGCAACGGAAGGTTTTTCATCTCATGCGCACGACCAACAAAGCCAATCAAGGGTGTCGCATCCGCTATCCCCAACCGCGACCGCAGTTCTTCCCTGGCGGCTACCGAAGGACGAAACCGCTGCGCATCGACTCCGTTTGGTATCCACCTGAGGCTCTCCCTCGGGTAGCCTAACGTGACATGATCCGCCATGGCCACCTCGGAACAACTCAGAATCCGGCTGGGCACCCAGTGCGCCAAAATCGGTAACACCTTCGCAAACAACCACGCCTTCACCTTCGACTCCCCCGGGGCCCGTGTGATTTCCCGGCAGTGAATCCCCCAGACCACCTGCGGCACGCCCGCGAACCGAGCCACCAACCCTCCCGTGAAATCTGCATGATGCATCCAGGTCTGCACCACATCTGGCCGCTCCGCCCGCATCACTCGACTGAGTTTTTTCAACGTCGATCCTGATAGCAAGGCGGTTTCGTCCAGCACGTGCAAAGCATCCACCACCGCCCGCAGAGTCGCCGCTTCCTCCGGCCAGGCCTTGGCCTGCAGCGCGACCACCACCACCCGCCAGCGTCGGCGGTCCAACTTGCCCACAAGTGAGCGCATCATCGACTCGGCTCCCCCGCCGCCAATGCCATAGATGAAATGACACACCGTCGGACGTGACCCCCGGCCCGCGCCCGGCGCCGAAACAGTCGCCTGTTCGAATTCATCCAAAACCAACCCATCGACGAGCCCGCCAACATCTTCTGACACCACCAGATGACGGCTGGGCTCTCCAAACACAGACGAGTTCATCATCAGTTCCGTGTTCATAGGGCCGCACGCCTCCTGAAATGTTGCTTCCATTCCTTCACCACCTCAAAAGCACCTGAAACCGTTGCCTCCGCCTCTCGTGCCGAACGCGGCGCTCCGTAGCGTGGCAAATTCCAAGGCTGGTGATCCGCACGCACACGCCCGTTGATCATGCTGAACGCCCCTTCATAACCCGCTTCCTGCAACCATTGCGCGCTCTTGCGCACCTCAAAATCGCCAGGACCGCCATTCGGATAGGCAAACCAACGCGGCGCGTGGCCCAGCAGCTGCCGAAGTTTTTCTGCGCCACCCACGATCTCCTCCCGCGCTTCCTCATCCGTGCAACGTCCCAAAATCGGATGGCGGTCGGTGTGACCCCCGATCTCCACGCGCTCGTCCGCGGCCAGTTCCCGCAGTTCAACCACCGTCAACGGCCTCAGCTCCGGCGGCCATTGCTTTGTCAGATCGACGGCTAACAAACCCAGGATCTTTTCCACCTGTCGATTCAACTCAGCCCAAGTAAGCTTCTTCAAAGCCGCCAATAGCGCCACCAAAGCCGACCGCCGCTGCTCTCTGCTTATGAGTGCCCAATCAAAAAAAGTCTCTCCAATGCTCACCGTGAGCCGCTCTCCCGCCGCACGCTGCATGGCCAAATCTAACTTCTGAAACCAAAGCAACTCCCCCGCCACGAAGGCCGAACTTACAAACACCGTGGCTGGCAGCTCAAATTCCCGCAGCACGGGCAGAGCAAGCTTCAGGTTCGACTGATAGCCATCATCAAAGGTGATCGCCACTTTTGGCTTCGCGTTGCCGCTCGTCTTTCCCGCTTGCCGCACTGCCTGCTCGAGAGACACCACGTCATAGTGTTGGCTGAGGTGCGCACACACTTCCCGGAAGGTCGCCACGGTTTCATGCAAACTCGCGTCCAAGGTCCCAGGCTCCGTCTCGTCTCGGCGTAGACCATGATACGTCAGCACTGCCGTCTCACCACGCATCTTCTGGCGGGTCCAGCGGGAAAAACCGGACTCCACTAGGGCCGTAGCAGCAAGTTGCTGGCGACTGAACGGAGAAATCATCTGCGAAGAAAAAGTTGAGCTCCACAATTATAACGGAGATCCCAACCTTCGCAATCTCTAAAATATGGTATTTATATTAAACCTGGATAATCAAAAGACGCGTTCACGTCGCTTTCCCAGGATCAAAGTAAATCCGCACATCCGCATCTTTCCGCCCCAGGATCTCCTGCGCTCTCTTCAATGCGTTGCGAGTCGAGAGATTCGGGTTCGACGGGCTCCC
>JBIIUD010000311.1:0-4616 GCA_044340175.1 Verrucomicrobiaceae bacterium | reverse complement strand
TCCTAATGAATAGAATCTCATTACGGGCGCATCCATTTTTCGAGCTTGATTATAGTCGCCGATGGTGTAGTCAAGCTGCTCAACTGATCCAGTGCTTATCACTCATGACAATACTAGCGAACCATCGTTTGCACACCGCCGATCAGTGCCGATTTCCAAGCAATCAATCCAGGTGGATTTATTGGATATCAACTGCCTTGCTTTGGATGGTTGCCACTCTTTCCGGAACTGCGCAGACGCCCAGCCCGGCGGCGCTTTCTAGAGTTGAGCTCGCTCGCCAGCAATCCAGTATGCCTCAGGTGAGTGCACAGGCGCAGCCGGCCCAGGGTGGACGGGATATGCAGGCGCCGCGCATGGCGTGGGATGATGAATATGGGGAGCAGGTTATCCTGGCCCGCCGAGCAGAATGGGAGCCCTGGTCCTTTACGATCGGGTCAGAGTGTTTCTACACAGACAATGTGGCACTAGCTTCGGAGCAACCTCTTGATGATTGGTATCTTCGAAACGGATTGACGGTTCAATACACCAATCGAATCGCGGGCGACTGGTTCCTCACGGGTGCTGCCGACAGCCAATACTACCTTCACGACCTTTATTCAGAATTGGACTTCAACTTTTTGCGTACCGACATGGGATTCATGGTCCGGCTGCCATGGCTGGCCGAGACTTTTGTGACAGCGCAGCATGTATGGTATCGGGTTTCCGAGCAAGATTTGCAAAGTCTAGCCTTTCAAAATCATGGTGTCAGCCTTAACGCACAGAAGCTTTGGAAGATCTCGCGGGGGCAGCAAGTGTTTGCTGGCGGCGGGGCCGAATACAGCCTTTACGCGGATCCGGATCCAGCTCAAAGGCATGAATACAGTGGGTTTGTGGGCTATCGGTTGAGGTTGACAGAAAAAGTCAACTTGAATGCAAGCTATCGCCTGGGGTGGTATGATTACCCTCAGTTGGACCGCGGGGATTGGAACCATGTTTCTCTTGTTGGCGCTGGCTATGACATCACCTCCTGGGCCAGATTGTCAGTCAGTCTCAGCAACACCTGGAACCGTTCCTCCATTTCTTTTTTTGATTATGACAACCTGCTTACCGGGATCAGCGTGACTTTGCACGTGGAGTTTTAGCCCCTGTTTTACCCTTATGGCTTTTGAATTCCGCAATCAATTTTTTCTGGAGTGCCTGGGGGCTGGAGCTTGGGCGCTGAACCTGATCTCAGTTCTGACTTGCGGAACCCTGTTTTCCGCCCAAGTGGATTACGTGGTTGGAAAGGCTAGCGCACCAGCTGAGGCGCAGTTGGATGTGGGAGACCGTTTTGGAACGGGTGTTAAGAGCAGTTCCCAGGTTAGTCTGGATCGGGGGTTTTTCCGAATGGGTGCCGAAGCTGGAGTCCAGGTGGTGAGCTCCAACGGCCTTGCTCTTGAGAAGGGGGTCATGTTGGTGGGTGCCAATCCGGAGCGTCGTCGCAAGGCGGTCGAAGTTGTGGCTCCAGGGTATAAAATGGAAATCCGGGGCACCGCGTTGGTGGCTTATTACCCGGGCCAGTACGTCAAAATCACCGTATTGGAGGGAAAAATGAAAGTCGCTCTGCAGTCGCTGCTTGGCGAATTTGAGTCGGTCGAGGCGGGACAGATGCTCATCATCAATCCGGCCGACAAGCGTCTACCTGAACCCGTCGAGGTGGATCTCAATCGTCTTGTGACCACCAGCCAGTTACTGGGAGGACCGTTGGGAGCACCGAGCACCCAGGAATTGATCAATAACAGCGTCTCCGACCAGGGAGGGCAATTTTCGGCAGGCCAAATTGCGCGCACCCCTTACTTGCTGCGCGGAGCCTCGCCGGAAGTGAATCTGGCGCTTCCCAATCGTAGTGCTGCCCTCACCTCAGGTGGACTTGCTCGTGACGAAGTAACGGTATTTAGGCTCGTAAATGACATTGAGGATCCTACTGCGAAAGTGGCTTCAGACAATTGGCTTGGACCCGACGGAAACCAATTCAACCATGCCACTATGGGGGACGTGACCATAAAACGAAGGACGGCCCAAGTTGAAACATTGAACGTCAACATGCAGGGCTCCACTGCGAGCGGTCCTGAAATCTACGGGCGTGTTCGCGCCTCATCAGACGTGTTTGATGGAAAGAAAAAGCAACTGGTGTTTCAAACAGGCATGGATAGCGGCACTGTCGAGGGAAACACTCTCAAAGTGCGTTCCGGCTCCGACGTTCAAACCCCGTCAGACGTTGCGTTGCGGTTCCGTGGTCTTGGGTTCGACGTTGATGGCGCTCGTCTTCAGGCAGGAAAAGCTTCTCAACCCAGTGAAGAACTGGAACTTACTTCGACCCTTCACGGCCTCAACATCCGCAACAGTGAGCTTCGCGGCGCGAAAACGAAGCTTCTATTGACGGCAGGCCCTGAAGACAGTTCCGAACAAACACTGCAGATAGACAATGCAAAGGTTGAGGCCAACAACGATATCCAGGTTGCTGCCACCTTAAAGAGTGCCAGCATTATTTTGCGCAATTCCACCGAGCTTTCGGCGTTGGTTGGCAGCATCACTGTGCAGTCCAAGGGTGGGCCTATCTTGGTGGATGCCTCTAAACTCACTGCCCGTAACCAGATCGTTATTGATGCGCTCGACTCTGAGCAAGCTGCCCGGGATTCGTCTGTGGGTGGTCTCGTACACCTTCGGGGTGCCACGATGGTGGCGGACGTGATCCGGGCTCGTGGCTATACAGCATCCAATGATGCGCTCATCATTGAGGGAGGGCGGTTCGAGGCTGCAAGTCTGCTCAAGTTCTACGCGGAAAGTGCTTCAACCCTTCGCTTCAGGGGCCAGGTGGACATTAAGACGCCCCTCGCCATTTTTTCGGGTCACGCAGTCGAAGTTGAAGCTGGCGGTAGCGTAAGGGTGCAAAACGGGCAAGCGCGGGTTTACGTGTCCCCAGGGAATGACCGGTTCAATCGGCCCGGGTTTGGCTCGATGAGTGCCAATGAGGTAAGTGTGCAGCCCTACAATCAGCGTCCTCGTTTCTAGCTTTTTTCTTTTGTAACAATGAAGCCATTGAACTATCGACACAAGACCTCATGGCGCCTGATCGCAGTGCTCATGGTGGTTGTCTGCGTGCTGATCCGAACCTTCGTCAATGAGGCGCATCCGCCAACCGAGGGTCACCAGGAAGCGGCGCAGGCGCCCTCGATGAGGAACGGCCCTCATCAGGCTACGCCCCTGGATTTGGCTGCTAGCAAAGCCCCCACTGGCATGAGTGATGCTCGTGGGCAAGAGGAACCTAAGCCAGCGTTTGCTACCTATGGTGGTTTGGTGTTCAAAGCTGAGTTGTTAAAGCGTGCTAGGCGCGAGTTTGAGGCTCAATCGTGGGAGCCTGAGCTTCGAAGGGCTTTGGACATCCCCAAAGAGGTGCCGCTGGAGCGGCGCAGTGGCATTTATCACGTCGCTGACTTTCCTTTTTCCCGAATTCGGGTGGATCGGGTCTATCGGACGGATCGCAATCCTGCGGCAACTGCACGTATGGATTTCAAAGAAGGAGCGGAGTCGCCACCAAGACCGCAGGAATCCAAGCAACAGGGAAACGCACTCCGCCAAGTGGAAGCCGATTCGGAAGGTTACTCACAACCAGAATCCCGTCTCGACTTGCCTTCCGATTCTGTGGCTTCAATCATTTCGCAGGCCCCGGCCGAGCAATTCGTGCCATCAAACCGGGAGGCAATGCCGATGCGCGGTTTACCAAGCAATGAGGGTGCGGAGGCCAGAGTTAAGAAAACGGAACCTGTCTCAGGGGCGGGATTACTGGACTCAGGAGGTGGGGAGGTTGTTTGGGAGAATGCGATGATTGCCGACCACCTAATGGTTCAAGTCAAGCCAGGGGTGAGTTCGGAAGCGCTGCAGGCAGGCCTGCCGCCCGGAGCTAGAGTGATGCGGGCGGTGACTTCAAGTGGGCTCTATCTGGTAGGCATACCCCAAGACGATGAAAAAGCCATCGAGCGGGGCATTCTGGCGATGCGCAAGCTACAGACGCTGGTGGAATACGCGGAACCGGACTTTGTCATGGCCGGCTCTGATACTGAGCCCAATGATCCCTACTTTGGCAGCGACACTAGCACCAAACAATGGCACCTGGGCCGAATCAGAGCTCCCCGCGCCTGGGATGTCATCAGGCAACCGGCAGCGAGCACTCTAAACGGAGCGGAAATCTCCGCACAGCAAGTCGAAAGGATGACCGTGGTCGCCGTCGTTGACACCGGAGTTGACTACAATCATCCGGACCTAGCGGCTAACATGTGGCTGAATACAGGCGAGACTGGAGTGGGAAGGGAGAGCAACCGCATCGATGATGACGGAACAGGCAAGGTGGATGACTGGAGGGGGTGGAATTTCGTGGAGAATAACAATGACCCGATGGATGACGTCGGACACGGCACGCACGTGGCCGGAATCATTGGAGCGGCGGCAAACAATGGCGTGGGAGTGGCAGGGGTGTGCTGGGGAGTCAAACTGCTGCCTTTGCGCATCATCAAAAGGATGGATCAGGGGACATACGGCACTTACAGCTTTGCCGTCGGGGCTTTGGATTACATTCGAACACTCAATAACAAAGGGCGTCG
>JBIIUD010000310.1:0-4624 GCA_044340175.1 Verrucomicrobiaceae bacterium | reverse complement strand
GGCCCAACAACTCACCCCATTGGAAGCCAAAACCGTCGTCACTCGTATGTCCCGCGGTTCCAAGCTTGTCCTCGTGGGCGACCCCGCCCAAATCGATAACCCGTATGTGGACAGTCGCAGCAACGGTCTCGTTTACACACGTCAGCGCATGCGCGGCCAACCCTTTGCCGCCCACGTCCCGCTTGTCAAAGGGGAGCGCAGCGCACTGGCAGAGGCCGGAGCACGTCTGCTGTGAGGCCTTCCCCTCCAATTCACCCTGTCCAGTCGAGTCCCAACTGGACAGGGTGACGGTTTCGGTGGGTCACGAAAATCCGCTCGACTTGACCAAACTCAAAAAAGGGTTGCGCAACGCCTTCATGGGCGTATTCTCCCAGCCCGATTTTCAGAACCCCTACCTCACCTTTACCATGTCCCAACATCGCAGCCTCAAGACCGCCGGCTCCGTCGGCACCAAGCGCAGCGTCCTCAAACGAGGTGAGCGCATCAAGCTTCTCAAGTCCCGCGGACTCTGGAAAGACGGACGCCTTCCTACTAGCCTTCCGAAAACGAAACCAGATTGATCCTGGTCGCGTTTTCTTTTCCTCTTGAGGCCCTGCCATTGTGCGACTGAACCGCTTTCTTAGCCTGTGTGGCCTCGGATCACGCCGGGGTGTCGAGGCGATCATCGCCGAAGGCCAAGTTTCCATCAACGGGTCCTACACCCGCAGCCTCGGCACTATCGTGGCCGATGAAGATGAGGTGCGCGTCAACGGCAAGATCATGCGCCCAGCCAAAGGCGTGGTGCTTGCTCTGAACAAGCCCAAAGGCTACGTCTGCAGCCGTGGCGACACCCATGACCGCCTGACCATTTACGATCTGCTGCCGGTCAAATATCAGAACCTCCACCATGTGGGCCGCCTCGACAAAGAGAGCGAAGGTCTTCTGCTCATGACCAATCGTGGCGATCTTTCTCACCGCCTGATGCATCCTAGTCAGGGCGTGGAGAAAGAATACGAAGTCGTGGTGGACAAGCCCATCGACCCGGAAGTTCTCTTCCCCAAGCTCGTCAAAGGCCTCATGACCCCTGAAGGCTTTGCCAAAGCCGAGCGCGTCTGGTCGGCGGGCAGCGAGTACCGCCTCCACCTTGTCCTGAAGCAGGGTCTTAAACGGCAGATCCGCCACATGCTTTATTTCCTCGGCTTTGAAGTCGAGCGGCTCATCCGCGTTCGCATCGGCTGGCTCGCCGTCAAGGGTCTCGCCAAAGGCAGTTGGAAAGAACTCACAGAGCCTGAAGTGAAGCGGTTCTTCAGCGAGACCAAAACACCTCCTCCTGCCGCCCTGAAAAAAAAGGTCGTCAAGACCGTGACTGAAATAGAGCCAGAGCCCCGCACGCGCCTCAAGGAAGACGGTCGCAAACGCACTGCAGCTTCCGAAGCGCGCACGAAAAGGGCGTCCTCCGCCGGTTCAAAATCCAAATTCGAATCCAAAGGCAAGGTTCCCTCAGACTCCCGCACGAAGCGCCCGACGCCCACTGACAAGCACAGCAAGAGCCGTCCTTCAGTGGCCCGGAAATCCACCAGCACTTCCCGCAGTCCAGCCCGCAAAAGCCCCGCACGTAAAAGTCCAGGCGGCAAACGCCCAGGCCGGGACAAGCGCTGAACGACAGATTAGAGCCCAGGTGGCCGTTGCGAGGCCTTTCGGCCAGTCTCTTGCGGCGTGATCACCGGCGCCGTGGGATCATAAGGAACCCCACCCGTCACAAAGATTTCCCCACCCCGCTGCGCCAGCAAAGGGCGATTGTTCTTTTCACCCTCTTTGTAGTATTTCCTTGAGATCAAGGTGCCATCAGGCCCCAAAATGCAGTGCACAAAAATCTTGGGAGCCGCCAGGAAAAAGACTTGGAGCCGATTCTGTGAATCCATGGTGAAGGAAGGATCCAGGGCCAGCGAGATGGGGCCCAAAGTAAAAGTCGCCAACCGCATCTGGCTTCGATCATCCGAAAGACGGAAATACAAACTACTACCCTCGTCATCACGCAGGACGTGCAGCGAGTACTTGCGGACGCGGCCGGCATCGGTCAGGCCCTGAGGCACACCGAAGTCCTGCTCCCAAAACGCCTTCACCTCAGTGACGGCAAAGCGCACCCGATTGGATTGATAATAGGATTGGGTGGGCGCGTGATAAACCACGGCGGTGACCGAATAAGTGCCGACTTCAGAAACCGCATGCGTGTCCGAAATCAAAATTTGGCGTTGCATGGCGGTGCCAGCTTTGAACACAAAAGGCTCCTCCACCTCCACCCCCACAGGAGGGTAGGTTCTGCCTGCCGAGTCCTCCAACTGGAACGACAGCCAGTTGCTGTTGCCTGGCCCGCCCATGATGATGTCAGTGCCGCTGTTGTTGGAGATGTTGATCGTTGCCCGCATGGGCTCCTGGGATAGGAAGGTCTTCTTGTCCAAAGCCAGCTTGGTCTGGTATTGCGCCCCCGCTTCGGGAACCTGAAGCAGCGCAAAAACGAGTGTGAACACGGAGAGTAGGAAACGATTCATGGAGGAGAAAAGGGATGGCCGCCAAACAGCCAGGTGAGTACGATCACATCACAAAAAAAGCGCGCCGTCCAGCATAACCGCAGACAGCTCAGGGCATGGCACGGTCGGAAGCCGTTCGAAAACCTCTTGCCGGACTGGATTCCTGGGCGCTTTCCGCAAAGTGTCTGTTGGTCAAAAGCTGATCCCCCAATGGATAGGCATAACTCCCTCCGCGAGCGACGGGCACCCGCACATCAGGATAATCCGGGTGCTCAGACCATGCCTGCCCACTTCCTTCACTGGCTGTCCACTCCTGCACATTACCTGCCATATCCAGAATGCCGTAAGGACTCACATCCTCAGACTCGCGGTCAACAGGTGCCCACAAATTAAACCCGTCCACCTGCCCGCCAACACGTCCCTTCAGATCAAAATCCGCGCCCACATTGGCCGCTTTGTCTCGCGGATCGTTCCCCCAGGGATAAATGAACCCCGTTGGGCCGCGCGCCGCTTTTTCCCATTCTTCTTCTGTCGGCAAGCGATGCCCTTTCCATCGCGCGTAAGCATACGCATCCCACCAATCCACCCCGTGCACAGGGATCTCCAGGGAGATCTTCTGCCCATTGACCGTGGCACCTGAGCGTGCCGCCGCTAGTAGGTCTTCCCAGTCTGGAATGACATGGCTGGTTTTCGTTTTCGGCTGATCCACATGGTCAAAGGACGTCGTCTTATTGCCCACCGCCTCCAGGAACTCCGCATACTGCCCCAGCGTCACCTCCGTGCGGCTGATCCAGAAAGCTGGCAAAGTCCGCTTCTCTCCCTTTTGATAAACAAACCCACCCGCAGGAATAGCGACCATCTCTTCCCGGCTTGCCGCAGCGACTTTTTGGACAGGATTCCCCGTCAGCGCACCCAGAGCAGCCACGACCACCAGCACCACCCCTGTAGTGGCCCACACCCACCAGGGAATGGCCCGTTGCGCAGAATTTTGAAAAGCCTCCGGATGTTCTTTCTCAATCCGGTGCTGAATGCTGTGCTCTCTCAGCGCGTCACGCACCCCAGACATCTCCTGGTAAAGACGACTCCAATCTTGGCTCACATTTGCAAGAGACTGGAGTAACCCCGCCGCTTTTCCACCCGTCACCCGCTCCTTTAATAAAGCCAAAAAGGACTCCACCGTCTGTGCTGATTCTTCCCCCTGATCATCTCCCTCTGGGCGGAAAATATTGACCATGCTCGCCTGATAATCCTCATCCAAAAACACATCCCATTCTGAGATGCCCCGATAGTGAAAGCCATTTGCCGTCGCATGCTCCATCACTTCGGCCACCCCATAGACCAACTCCACCAAAGCGCGCTCACCGAGCAATTCACCCGCCAGCCGGAACTCCCTCAACGAGCGTCCACGCGGCACCTCCCGCGTGTAGAAAAGGTACCCGCCTTCGTCTCCGGCCTCATAGAGCGGCGCAATCCGAGGATGATTTAACGCCGCCTTCGCCCGTTCCCGTGCCTTAAACCGAGCCACCTGCTCTGGGATCTGGGCGGTTTTTGGCTTCAAAAGCACCAGCCCCACCACCCGCTCCACCCCCTTTTGCAGGGCGTGATAGGTCTCTGAAGTCGCATCCATCCGCACCAACTCCTGGATCACATAATTGCCCAACTGAGTGCCCGCCGCCAACAGCGGCCCTTGAGCATCCACCACCGGGGGCCCGGGGGCCTTCTGCAGAGCATTCACTTCCTCAATCAGCTCACCCGTCTCATAGGGCAAGTCCACCAGCACCGGCGCCCCCGCTACCGCCGCTTCAAAACCCGTCAAATCAAAGCGAGTCGTGAACAACACCTTCACCGCCGGGAAACGACTTCTGGCCGCGTCCCGAAGTTCAAAGCCTGATCGGCCCGTCTCAAACACCGCCTCAGTAATCACCAAATCAAGCCGCTGTGCCGCCTTCTCCAGCCACGTCAGCGCCTGTTCGGTATTGCCAAAATCCTCCACCCCCCAGCCACGTGCCATCAAAGCGCGGGCGCGAATCGAGCGGAGAGTTTCATCTGAATCAACGAGCAAAGCTTGCATGGGGCGGCGGGCAAAGGGACGGAGCTTTCACGAGCTCAACGTCCAG
>JBIIUD010000309.1:0-4631 GCA_044340175.1 Verrucomicrobiaceae bacterium | reverse complement strand
TAGCGGTGCAATCCTGCCCCGTAGAGACGGGCAATTTCTGAGGAGTCATAGATCCAGTGGGGCCCGAGTGACAAGGCATCAGCGACAAAGGCAGGCAACAGGAGGTCAGCGATCAAGATGGGAGGCATGGCAGAGAGACGGTTTCCTGAGTTCATACGAAGCTGGAGAGGGGTGCGACAAGGAATCCGCCGTTCTTGTGATGCCGGAGTTGGTGGTCAGAGCCGGGGCAACGGGTGGAAACTGGCGACGCTGGCGGGTTCTCGGGGACAGGATTTCAGGGAGAAGAAGGGTTGTCCTTTTGCCGCTGCGGGCACTAACTTGAGGCAGTCCTGGCACCGATGAAAAAATCCACTTCAGCAAAGAAACAGGCAAAGAGGTCGGTCGAGCGTTCGCATGACATTCTGCGTCAGATGTGGAGCAATCCGATGGAAGCGCTCTTCCGGCCACGGGTGGTGGCCTTGATCGGTGCCAGTGAGCGAGAGCCGAGTGTGGGGGCGGCGCTGGCGCGCAATCTGATGGCCTTTCGTGGAGCGGTGCATTTTGTGAATCCACGGCAACAGAAGGTGCTGGGCCGGGTCGCGTGGCCCTCCATCCAGGCGGTGCCTGACAAGGTGGATTTGGCCATCATTGCAACGCCCGCAGCGGCGGTTCCGGGTGTGGTCAGAGAGTGTGCGGCGGCGGGGGTGGCGGCGGTCATCGTCATTTCTGCGGGCTTCAAGGAGGTGGGGAAGGCGGGTGCGGAGCTTGAGCGTCAAGTTCTGGCCGAGGCGGCGCGTGGCGGAGTGCGGGTGCTGGGGCCAAACTGTCTGGGGGTGATGTCGCCCCATGTGGGATTGAATGCCACCTTTGCCTCACAGGAGGCGCTGCCGGGCAGTGTGGCTTTCATCAGTCAAAGTGGCGCGCTTTGCACGGCGATCTTGGATTGGAGCCGTCGCGATCGAGTGGGTTTCAGTGCGTTCGTGTCTGTGGGGTCCATGGCGGATGTGGGCTGGGGTGAATTGATCGATTACTTGGGCGATGATCCGGCGACCAAGAGCATCCTCATTTACATGGAGTCGATTGGAGATCCGCGTGCGTTTCTTTCGGCTGCGCGCGAGGTGGCGCGCACCAAACCGGTGATCGTGATCAAGGTCGGACACACGAAGGAGGCGGCGCGTGCGGCGGCTTCCCACACAGGTGCGCTCACTGGGAGCGATGATGTTTTGGAGGCGGCTTTCCGGCGTGCGGGGGTGCTGCGGGTCAAGACCATGGGAGAGCTCTTTGATATGGCAGAGGTGTTGAACAAACAGCCGCGCCCGCCCGGTCCGCGGCTTGCCATTGTCACCAATGCGGGTGGCCCGGGAGCACTGGCCACAGATCTGCTGGTGACCAGTGGAGGGGAGTTGGCGTCCCTTTCCAACGCAACGATTGAGGCGCTGGACAAGGCGCTGCCTACGCATTGGAGCCATGGCAATCCTGTGGATGTCATCGGAGATGCCGGGCCAGAGCGTTATGCAGCGGCCGTCGAAGCGGTCATGAGGGATGAGGGCGTGGACGGGTTGTTGGTGGTGCTGACCCCACAGTCCATGACAGATGCCATGGGCTGTGCTGAAGCGGTGGCGGCAGCGGCCAAGAATATCGGCAAGCCGGTGCTGGCCAGTTGGATGGGCGGGCCCGATGTCGAGGCCGGCTGTCGACTGCTGAATGCAGCGGGCATACCGACCTTTGACTATCCGGACAGTGCCGCGCGCGCCTTTGCCCTGATGTGGCGACATGGCGAAAACCTACGGGCACTCTACGAGACACCTGCGCTCGGTGGCTGTTCGGCGGCCAGTCTGATACTGCGCCACGAGGCGGCCAGAAAAGTCAAAGAAGCCAGCACTGCTGGCAGCGTTTTTTTGTCGAAAGCCGACTGCAACCAAGTGCTGGATGCTTATGATATTCCGAGGCTGCCGATGCGGATGGCGACCTCGGTGGATGCAGCTGCCGCTGCTGCGTGTGAGCTTGGTTTTCCGGTAGTCTTGAAATTGCATTCTGAAACTGTGACCCATAAAACGGAAGTGGGTGGAGTTAGGCTTAATTTGACGGATGTGCTGGCGGTGAGTCAGGCTTATGAGGGGATCCGAGGCGCTGTTTCTGCAGAGGCTTTTCAGGGGGTTACGGTGGAGCCCATGGTGGCGACGGCGCAGGGGTATGAGTTGATCATCGGTAGCTATCAAGACACGCAGTTCGGTCCTGTGCTGCTTTTTGGATCGGGCGGGCAGTTGGTGGAAGTCTTCAAAGACACGGTGCTTGGGCTGCCGCCGCTGAATGCCACGCTGGCGCGGCGAATGATCGAGCGGACCCGCATTGCCCGGGCACTGCAGGGAGTGCGTGGTCGCCCTGCTCTGGATATCTCGGCGTTGGAGCAGTTGTTGGTGAGGTTCAGCGAGTTGGTCATTGAGCTGCCGCGCATCAAGGAGATCGACATCAATCCACTGTTGGTCACGCCTGATGGTTTCACTGCCCTAGATGTGCGAATGGTGCTGCATGAGGCAGGCGTGGCGGATGCGGCACTGCCAACGACGGTGATCCGGCCTTATCCGAACCAGCACGTCGCCACTTGGCAGTTACGGGATGGGTCTGCAGCCGTCATCCGCCCGATCCGGCCCGAGGACGAGCCGATGATCAGAGCGTTCCACTTCACCCTGTCAGAGCGCAGTGTTTACCAGCGCTACTTCAATACATTCAAGATTGATCAACGCATCGCGCATGATCGGTTGGCGCGGATTTGTTTCATCGATTACGACCGGGAGATGGCGCTCGTGGTGGAGCGGAGGAATGCGGAGGGAAGGCCGGAGATCATCGCGGTAGGGCGGCTGAGCAAACTGCCTGGACTGAAGGCGGCGGAGTTTTCGATGACCATCAGTGATGCCTGGCAACGTCACGGCCTAGGCACGGAGCTGCTGCGTCGCTTGGTTACGATTGGTCGCGAGGAGGGGCTGCGCCGCATCACGGCCGATATTTTGGCGGATAACTCAGGCATGAAGGCTGTGGCGAAAAAGGCGGGATTCAAAGTGGGGACAGATGCGGAAGGCGACTGCCGGGCGGAAATCGATCTGTAACGGAGATCAGCGTGGTGCGTTTTTCTTCGCCTTGGGTGGCTTGAGATCCCGCCGTGTCTTGGCAAAGGCCTCGTCGAGCGCTGTCGGGCGGACGTTTGCATAGCGGGCCAGGGCGGATTGAAGCTCCTGTCGTGCGCTGATTTGATCTGCAATGAGGGACGAGGGATTGATCGGGCCTGTTTCGAAGGGATCCTGTCGCAGATCAAAAAATGAACCGTCACGGTAGAGTTTGTAGTGATGATTGAAGACGCACTCCTGCACGGTCAGATCCATTTTTTGGCGTGGCGAATACCAGGAGTAAATCCATGGGCGGGGCGTGCCGGGCTGGCCTTGGAGTTGAGGGAAAAAAGTGATGCCGTCGAGCCCAGTGGGCAGGGGAGAGCCTGCGATGTGGCAGAGCGTGGGCAAGAAGTCGGCGGTGCAGATGAGATCGGTATTGACGCGGCCCGTGGTGATGAGGGCTGGCCAGCTGACGATGAGCGGCACATGAGTGCCCCGGGCGGTCGTGGAGCCTTTGCCACCCCAGTAGGGCTTCCCTTTGAACTGACTCGTGATCGTGGAATGCGTGCCGTTGTCGCCCAGGAATATCAGGACGGTGTTGTCGCGGATGCCCAGTTCTTCCAGCTTCGCGTCCACGCGTCCAATCATCTTATCCATGTAGGCGACCATGTCCGAGAAGTGCTTGGGATCCTTGAGTTGCCGTTCGTCCGCCGTCTTCGGGTCCCAGTTGGGACTGTCCGGGGTGGGCTGAAACGGATCATGCGTGAGGATCATCGGGTAATAGAGAAAGAACGGCTGCTCCTTGTGCCACGTGATGAAGTCGAGGGCAAAATCATTGATCAGCGTGGGCCCATACTCGCCCTGCGTGTAGTCTTTTTCGGCGGCGTTCCGTTCAAGTCCTGGATTGGCGTAGCGGGGTGGGCGGCGGGTGTGCTGCCAGAGGAAGGCCTCGTCAAACCCGAAGTGCTGTGGTGAGTCTGGCTCTTTGCCCAGTTGCCATTTGCCGCAAATGGCGGTGGCGTAGCCTGCTTGTTTGAGGGTGTGAGCAAAGGTGGTCTCTGTGCGGGGGAGAGTGCCGAAGTTGATGTAGTTCCGCACGTTGTAACGTCCTGTCATGAGTTGCACGCGGGTGGGGGTGCAGAGGGGTTGGGAATGACAGTGCTCAAAGCGTATGCCCTCTGCCGCTAGGCGATCCAGAACCGGTGTCTGGTAAGACTGGCCGCCGTTGGCGGTGATGCATTCGTAGCCGAGATCATCCGCCACGATGAGGATGATGTTGGGTCGGTTTGACGTGGCGTGGGAGGGCCGAGTTCCGATGAGGGTCAGCGCCAAAAGAACGCAATAGAACAGTCGATGATCGATCATGAGAGAGAGGTGTTGGCCTGTGCTCAAGGTTTTGCCGCCTGCCAAGCGGTGGTGCCACCACGCTGGATGTGTTGGCGCAGGGTTTCGGAGAGCTCGCGGAAGACTTTGGGCGCTTGGGTGGCGAGGTTGGTTTGCTCTTGGGGATCGGACTTCAGGTTATAAAGCTCGAGAGGGGACCAGGGG
>JBIIUD010000308.1:0-4634 GCA_044340175.1 Verrucomicrobiaceae bacterium | reverse complement strand
GCCCATGAACTTGCGCGGCAGGGCGGGGTCGATGTGGTAGTTGAGTTCCAGTCCTTTTTCCGGGGCGCGGAAGGCGAAGACGTCTGAGGTTTCCGAAAGTAGACCATCAATGTCCACCGGGATGTTTTCGAGCACCATCTTGGCGGACTCGAGCTTGGAGAAGTCGAGGATGTCGTTGATGAGGTGGAGTAGGGACTCGCCACTGGAGCGGATCATCTGCACGAGTTCTTCCTGCTCGGGATCCAGGCCGAGCTCCTGCAGCAGGCTGGTGGTGCCGATGATGCCATTCATCGGGGTGCGGATCTCGTGGCTCATGTTCGCCAGGAAGTCGCTCTTCGCTGCGGTGGCGACTTCGGCGGTCTTTTTGGCGTCTTCAAACTCCTGGATGACCGCCTGCTGGCGCTGGTCCTGTTCCTGGATGAAATCGAGCGCATCATTGAGCTGGAGCTGAAGTCGATCAAAATCGTCATGACCGCGGGCAGGAAGCCGATGGCTGAAGACGCCGCGCTTGATGGTCTCAAACTCCTCGGACAGCGCGCGGGATTTCACCGCGAGACGGCGGCCGAGAAAAAAGAAGCCAATGACGGCTGGGATCAGGCCGGCACAGATGCCCAAAAAGGGAACGGTAAGCTGCTGGGAGTGCAGGAGATGGCGCGGCTGCAGCAGGGGCTGGCGCGCGATGGCGACGCCTAGGATGCGTCCCGTCTGTCGATCATGGATCGGTGCGGCTGCCATGATCCAGGTGGGCGCATCCCATAGATGCAAACGGCCATCCGTGTTCAGGGCGAGGATGGAGACGGCGGAACCATTGCGGGCGAGGTTCAACAACTCGCGAAAAGCGCTGATGTCAGGGTCTGGCAGTTGGAGTGAGGAGCGGGGTGAATAGACGGTGGCGGCAGGGCCTTTGACGACCTCAACATTTTTACTGGTTTTGGAGAGGCCGACACTTGCGATCTCGGTTCGGACCCCGAGACTTTCCAGGACGGGGGGGGCGGCGACTGTTTGCAGGCGCATGACCAATTGGTTCTCGACATCTGACGGCAACGGTTCCTGAGCGGAGAGATTCTTTTCTGGCAGCCCCTGTTTTTGCAGTTCCATCTGCGCGGTCAGAGCCATGCTGCCGAGGAAAGCCGTTTGGGCGGATCTCAGGCTAATGAACTCCTGCCATAAAAAGCCAGCGCTTGTGGCCGCCGCCGTGATGAGCACGGAGACGACTCCCAACATGGAGAAGCGGGTGGCAATGGGCAGGTGAAATCTCATTCAGTTCATTCGGGTAGGGAGACAGCTTCGACCTGTTCAACGCTGTTTTCCTGCGATTTCTTCAAACGGCTACGTACGCTTAGGGCAAGGGCGGAAGCAAGGAATGAAGGGCGGCGTGTACCGGGAGCGTCCTTGGCCTCCATGCTGGCTGAGTGGGACTCTGGCGTGACAGCGGCGGTCGCAAGGGTCGCTTCGTCTTCTTCATCCTCGTCCTCGTCTTCCTGGAAGGTGGCGGGCAGGGCGGCGCTAGCTGATGAGTAGACGGGTGCCGCTGGAGCAAAAAAGGAGGTGCCTTCCGGTTCCGGCTCTTCCGGCGTGACAGGCTTTGGCACCCGCGGCGGTGGCGACTCATGCAGGGTGCGGCGGATGATGCCGAGGAGGCTGTCTGGGGTGTAGGGTTTGGCCAGAATGTTGGTGAAGCCGATCGAGCGGCAGAGTTCCAAGGCACCGTCCTGAAAGAAACCACTGCAGGCGATGACTCGGATGTCGGGATCAATGTCACGCAGTGCCTCCATCGTTTCAAAGCCAGACATGCCACCAGGCATGGTCAAATCCTGAACCACGAGGGCGACCTTCCGGCCTGCTGAGACTTCGGATTGCATGGCTGCCACAGCTTCTTCGCCATTGCGGGCTTTCAGCGGGGTGACACCGATGGTGTTGAGAATGGCAGCGGCGATGGCGAGCACCGACGGCTCGTCATCGACGACGAGGATGGTGCCTTCCAGGGGGCTTTCTAAGTGGGCGGAGTTCATAAGGTAAAGGGGATAGAAAAAAGGGCGTTCTTTAAATGGCCGTGTAGCTCAGACAGCGGATTTCATCCATGGTGGTATGGCCGGCGATGACCTGCAGCAGGCCCTCTTGATAGAGGGACAGGAAGCCATTCTTCATGGCGGCGGCACGCAGGGCGCTCATGGGAGCACCTTCTTCGATGAGATCTCGGATGTCGGTGTTTAGCTCGCAAAGTTCCATCAGCGCGACCCGACCGGAGTAGCCTGAGCCATGGCATTCGTCACAGCCATTGGCCACATACATGGGGGTGGTGAGAGGTTGCAATAGCCGCACAAGCGGCGGACGAGGCGCTGTGCTTGACTCAAAGCTAGGGAGTCGGCCATCAGGTATTTTTCGACACCCATGGACATCAATCGGGACACCGCCCGCAGCGAGTCGTTGGCGTGCAGGGTGGTCAAAACCAAGTGACCGGTAAGAGCGGCGTTGACGGCAGCGTTCGCGGTCTCGGCATCCCGTGACTCACCGATGAGGATGATGTCTGGGTCAGCCCGCAAAAGGGCACGCAGACCATTGGCAAAGTCCAGCCCACGACTGTTATTGGTCTGTGTTTGGTTGATGCCTTCGATCTCGTATTCGATCGGGTCCTCAATGGTCTGGATGTTGACGTTTTCGTCGTTCACGCTGTTGAGCAGGGCGTAGAGTGTGGTGGTCTTCCCTGAACCCGTGGGACCCGTGACGAGGATCAGGCCCTGGTCGCGCGACATGGCGCGATTGAGGATATCGACCTGACGCTGGGAAAGGTTGAAACTGGAGAGACTTTTCACGCCGTCCGCCTTGTCCAAGAAGCGCATGATGATCTTCTGGAATTCGCGGCGGGTGGGCACCGCGGCGACACGGACATCCACTCGACGCCGACCCACGGCCATGGCAAAGCGGCCATCCTGGCAGACCTGGCGGTCCTGGTTGAGTGCCGCGTAGTTTTTGATGAGAGCAATGAAGCGCGGCAGATGGGCCTCTGGTGCGGTCAGAATGGTGCGCATGTTGCCGTCCATCCGGGCACGGAAACGGGCGAGGTTATAAAACTTCTCGATGTGAAGGTCACTGGCGCGGCAGCGGATGGCGGTGTAGAGCGCCCATTGCAGCAGTTCTTCCGGGGTGTGATTGGGGTTGGAAGGATTGACGTTGGCCATGTCCTCCGGCATGATTGAGATCAGGGTCTCATCATCCGAAAGCGTGAGCGTGGAGTCGTCAATTTCCGCCAGGCTGGAGGGATCAAAGGAAGCGGCCGCGCGGGTGAGAGCATCACGAATGGCCGATGGATCTGCCAGCACAGGAATGACCCGCACCGCTTCTTGCCCCATGGAGATCCACTCATCCTCAAAGGCGTAGCAGTCCAGCGTCTCACTGAGCAGATAGACCGCGTGCCTGCCAATGAAGGCAGGGAACACGTTGTGCCGCTCCAGCAATGGCAGGGGAAAATGCGTCTGCCGCTGAGTGTCCGTGGGGTTAAAGCAAAGCGTTTTTCCCTGGGTGACGATGTGGTTCAGCACCACGCCCAGGTGCTTCAGCGCGGTGTTCAGGCGGGGGATGTCAAAATCATCTCCTTTGGACACAATGGTGTCATAAAGCCCGCGCATTTTTCCCTGCTCATTAGGGTCAAAAGGGTAAGCTTGCAGCAGCCATTCAAAAGCGCCGCGCAATCCGGACTCATTGAAGCGCGGCGGCTGCAGGTGCTCAATCGGGTTGGATTGGGCGATCGGCGTTTGCGTGAAGCGCTGGACGAGTTCCTTGCGGGTGTTTTGATACTGCTCGGCGCTGATGAGCACGCGAATGACAAAAACCGGCGGGATGCCCCAGAGATCCGCCGCGCGCGGGTTATGGTGGGCCATGATCACCAATGGCCCCAAGTTGGTGACCGGCAGCCATGGGTCAGATACGGTCGGAACCCGGCCGAGCAGACGGACGATTTTCTCGGCGTCGGGGGAGCAGGTTTCCCGCAGCAGATGAATCGGCAGCAGTCCGTTTTGCAGGGCCAGACCTTCGATGGAAATGATGCTTGTTTCACGGGGGCCGACTGTAGCCTTCTGTGAACTGCCAACAGAATCAAAAGATTCTGCCGTTTGTGCGTCTGGAGTTTCGAGCGTGGGCTGCATTGAAAAAAGGGGGGGGTGAGGCTTTAGGAGCCGTAGGGACGGAAGTTAGCCGGGAAAACACGGGCAGGACCCATGTCTGAACCGTCAAATTCCACTTTCAGACCGGTGCCTGTCTGGCCAGGAAGAAGCAGTTCAAAACGATGACCGGTGAACCTTAATCGAAAGGTGGTGCCGTCACTGGAGGCCTTGGGTAGATACGTCGGAACCACGTAAGGGCTACCCACAAGCATCTCGTTGCGCATCTGCAGGGTCATCACCACCAGGTTTTCATCCAGGGCAGAGGTGAGCTGCGGGGCGGTGGCAATCTGCCGACCATTCATGGCCATCTGATTGAGCCCGCTATTGAGCATTTCCATCCTCTGGTAGGCCAGCACGACCTTGCCATTGCCGACCATGTCAGACATTGAAACCACAATGATGGCGGCCAGCACACCGATGATCGAGATCGTCACCACCATTTCCGGCATGGAGAAACCAAGCGGTTTGACAGGG
>JBIIUD010000307.1:0-4642 GCA_044340175.1 Verrucomicrobiaceae bacterium | reverse complement strand
CGTCCGACTCGGTCACCGATTCGGTCGTGGCCATGTCATCGACAAACGCCTCACCCGCCACCTCAGTGACTTCCTCGTCTTCTTCAGAGTCCGAAATCACCGTGGTCACGTCTTGAATGACTTCATCCTTTTTGAGGTCCATCAGCTTGACACCTTGCGCCACGCGCCCGGTCTCGCGGATGCCTTTGTCTCCTCCCACCCGGATGCGTACGTTTTGGCCTTTGCTGGTGATCAGCATCAGCTCGTCGTCGGCATGCACGGCCATAGCCGCCACCACTTTGCCGGTTTTCGGCGTGATCGAGATGGTCTTCACGCCTTTGCCGCCACGGTTGATGAGTCGGTAATCTTCAAACGGCGTGCGTTTGCCCAAGCCCTTCTCTGAAACCACCAGCAGTTGGGTATCAGGCTCCACTGCCGTCAACGCCACCAGGCTGTCGCCTTCGTCCAAGCGAATGCCGCGCACCCCAGCTGCGCCACGTCCCATGGCTCGGATGTCGGTCTCCACACAGCGCAGGCACATGCCCTCACGGGTGGCAAAACAGATCTCACTGTTGCCGTTCGTGAGCACCACATCGACGAGGTCATTGCCCTCCTCAATGTTGATCGCGATGATGCCGTCCTTGCGGTAATTCTTGAACGCCTCCAGCGCCGTCTTCTTCACAGTGCCATCTTTGGTCGCAAACAGCACAAACTTGTCCGGGCTCCACATGGCCTCGTCTTCCACCCCTTGGGCTTCCAAGCGCAGCACACTGTTGATCTTTTCTTCAGGCTTCAAGTTCAGCACATTCTTGATGCTGCGCCCCCGCCCTGTTCTTGGGGCTTCAGGCAGCTGGTAAACCCGCTCCACATAGACCCGGCCCGTATTGGTGAAGAACAGAATGAAGTCATGCATGTTCGCACTGAACAGCGTCTCCACGAAGTCATTTTTATCCTCCTTCGTTGCCGCTTCCCGCGCCTCCATGCCTTTCAGACCCTTGCCACCACGCCCCTGCAAACGATACTCGTTGGTCAGCGTCCGCTTCACATAGCCAAAGTGCGTCAGGGTAACGATGTTAGCATCATTCGGAATGAGGTCGATGGTCTCGATCCCGCCGCCGGCCGCATCAATCCGGGTCAACCGACCCGTTCCATACTTCGCTTTGATTGCCTTCAGCTCATCCTTGATGATCGTCAGCACGCGGTGCTCGTTGGCCAGGATGTCCATCAAGTCGGTAATCGTCGCCAACAGCGCATCGTAATCCGCCTTGATCTTGTCCCGCTCCATGCCGGTGAGCTGATACAAGCGCAGCTCCAAGATTTGATCCACCTGGGTGTCGGTGAAAATGTAGCGATCCCCGACGATGCTTGGCTGACCGCGAATCAAAATGCCCAATGCCTCCGCCGTGGCGGTGGAGAATTGGTAAGCCTTCAAACGCTCCCGTGCTTCGTCGCGATTCCGACTCTCGCGAATGATCCGAATGAAGTCATCAAGATGTCCTAGCGCCAACAGGTAGGCCTCCAACTTCTCTGCCTGTTGCTCAGCCTTGTTCAACAAGAACCGCGTCCGGCGGATCACCACCTCACGGCGATGCTCGATGTAGCAACCGATGGCGTCCTTGATGCTCAGCACCCGCGGGCGCCCCCCATCAATGGCCAGCATGTGAATGCTGAAGCTACTCTCCAACGCGGTGAACTTGTACAGGTTGTTCAACACCACCTGCGGACGTGCGTCACGCTTCAGATCCACCACCACCCGCGAGTTCTCATCCGATTCATCGCGCACGGCGACGATGTCAGTGATGATCTTCTCATTGGCCAGTTCGGCGATGCGCTTCACCAATTCAGCGCGGTTCACATTGTAGGGGATTTCTGTGATGATGATCTGCTCCCGACCATTCGTTTCCACGATCTCTGCCTGCCCACGCACCCGCACGCTGCCGTGGCCGGTCTCCATGTATTCACGGATACCATCGAGCCCGTGAATCACACAACCCGTTGGGAAATCCGGGCCTTTGATGAGTTGCCTCAGCTCGCTGACCGTGATCTGCGGATTGTCCACCTGCGCGCAAACGCCATCGACGATTTCACCCAGATTGTGCGGCGGCATGTTCGTCGCCATCCCTACAGCGATCCCCGTTCCACCATTCACCAGCAGATTCGGAAACGCTGCCGGAAACACGGTCGGCTCCGTCAAACGCTCATCGTAATTGGGAACAAAATCGACGGTATCCTTCTCCATGTCCGCCATCAGCGTGCCCCCCAGTGGGGTCATACGGGCTTCCGTATAACGCATGGCGGCCGGAGGGTCACCTTCCACCGAACCAAAGTTCCCTTGCGGATCAATCAGCGTCTCCCGCATCGCCCACGGCTGACCCATGTGCACGAGCGTCGGATAAATCACCGCCTCACCGTGAGGGTGATAGTTACCCGAAGTATCACCGCAGATCTTCGCGCACTTCATCTGCTTCTTCGGCGGATAAAGCCCCAGCTCATGCATCGCATAAAGAATGCGCCGCTGGGAGGGCTTCAATCCATCCCGCACATCTGGCAGCGCGCGGGAAATGATGACGGACATCGAATAGTCCAGGAACGAATTTTTGACCTCCTCAGCAACGGAGATCGGGCGGGTATTGGATTCTTGCATGAACGAAAAGGGAAAGGACTGAGTTAGAACGGGGTATTCTCAGAAGACGCGCTTAGACATCTAGGTTCCGCACATTCAGGGCGTTCTCCTCGATGAAATGTTTCCGGGGCTCGACAATCTCACCCATGAGGATGGTGAACATGTCTTCCGCCTCCTTGGAGTTGGTTTCATCCAACCGAATCTGCAGCAGCGTGCGCTTGTTCGGGTCCATGGTGGTCTCGAACAGTTGTTTGGCGTTCATTTCACCTAGACCCTTGAATCGCTTGATCTCCATGCCGCGTTTCCCGATCTCCATGACCTTGTCAAGAATCCCAGGAATGCTAAACACGGGATGCACTTTGGCGTTTTCACCCTCGCCTTCAATGATCTCAAACAGAGGTTTGTCCTGGCTGCTGAAATGATCCACATGCAGCCCCAAGTCATCCAGTTGCTGGAAGCGGCGCTTCATGCCGTGTGCCTCATGAATTTCGATCAAGCGCGCGCGACGGTGCGCTTTGGGCGTGCTTGCACCATTGGCGTCAGGATCGGCGTCAGGCTTCCCAAACAGATGCAAGTCGTTGTTCTCCCGCGCAAAGGCCGCAAGCTGCTCATTGCCGAGAATGTATTTGATGTTGATCTCGTTGCCGGAGCGAATCGTCACCAGGTAATGCGGCAATCCACCTGTGGCAGGATCGCGCGCCTGCAAGTAAGCCTCAAAGTCACCCCCATGACGGCGGATGATGTCCGCAAACTTGGCCACAGGAACCAACTGATCCAAAATCGCCTTCAATCGCTCATCGGCGACCAAACTTCCGTCGGCCACATTGCGCAGACCGATCTCCCCGGAGCCCATTTCCAGCAGCATTGCCTCCATTTCAGAGTCGCTCTGCACATACTCCTCCCGCTTCTTCCGAGTCACCTGATACAAGGGCGGTTGAGCCACATAAATGTGACCGCGTTTGACCAACTCAGGCATCTGCCGGTAAAAGAAAGTCAGCAACAAGGTGCGGATGTGAGAGCCATCGACGTCGGCATCGGTCATGATGACGATCTTGTGGTAGCGCAGTTTCTCGATGTTGAAATTGCCTTCGATGATTTCACCCCCTGAGTCGCGATCCGTGCTGCCACCGATCCCGGTGCCAATGGCCGTGATCATGGTCTGCACTTCCTTGTTTTGCAGCACCTTTTCGAGCCTGGCTTTTTCAGTGTTGATGAGCTTACCACGCAGGGGCAAGATCGCCTGGTTGTGGCGATTTCGGCCCATTTTGGCGGAGCCACCAGCGGAGTCACCCTCGACAATGAAAAGCTCTGTCTTAGCCGGATCACGCTCAGAGCAATCCGCCAATTTACCGGGCAAGCCACCGCTGCTCATGGCGTCCTTGCGGATCGCCGTGCGCGCACGTTCAGCCGCCTCACGGGACTTGGCCGCGATGATAACTTGGGCGATCACTTGTTTCGCCGTCGTCGCATTTTCATCGAAGAAACGCATGAGGCCTTCATACACCACCGAGCTAACCACGCCCTCGACCTCGCCATTCACCAACTTTACTTTGGTCTGGGAGTTGAAGCGTGGGTTTGGCAGTTTCACGCTCAGCACACAGATCAGACCTTCACGACAATCGTCGCTCTTGATCTCTGGGATCTTATCCCTGTAATCCTTGAAGTTATCGGGGTAGCCCTTGATATAAGCGTTCACGGCCCGGGTCAGCGCGGCTTTCAAACCGCTGTAGTGGGTGCCGCCATCAGGGTTGGGAATCGCGTTGGCAAAGCAGAGGGTTTGCTCATTGATGCCCTTGTTCCACTGCAACACGCAGTCCACCAGGATGAACTTGTTCTTGTCATCAATGACCAACTCACGGCGACCTGCTAAGGCGATGGCATCGGGGTGGACCTTTTCCTTGTTCTCACCCAATTCCCTGACGAACTGCTTGACCCCCTCTTGGTAGAGCAGCACGTCCTGACGTGGCGTCTCGGGTCTCTCATCGGTCAACGTGATCCTGATCCCTGGATTCAGGAAAGCCAGTTCTCTCAGCCTGACCA
>JBIIUD010000306.1:0-4644 GCA_044340175.1 Verrucomicrobiaceae bacterium | reverse complement strand
AAGCACTGAGTGCCAACCTGAGGACGTCAATCTCGCTTGGCCAGCTTCGACAGCAGGCGCAGGATCTCAATGTAAAGCCACACCAAAGTCACCAGCAGCCCAAAAGCCGCGAACCACTCCATGTGCTTGGGAGCGCCTTGCTCACAGCCGCGCTCAATGAAGTCAAAGTCCAACACCAGATTCAGTGCGGCAATAACGACGACGAACACGCTGAAGCCAATGCCCATCAGGCCGCTCTCATGAATCCATGGGATCTGGATACCGAAAAAGCCGAGGATCCAAGTCGCCAGATACACCAAGAAAATCCCACCCGTCGCGGCGGCCACACCCAGCTTGAAATTTTCCGTCGCCTTGATCAGTCTCATGCTGTAGGCCGCGAGCAGGGCAAACAACACCCCCGCCGTCAGCAGCACCGCTTGAAGCACGATGCCATTGAACTGCGCCTCATACATCGCTGAAAGCCCACCAAGCAGGAGGCCTTCGGCGACCGCGTAGAGGCTGCCCGTCCACATCGCCCATTCCTTCTTGAACACCGTTACCAGCGCAAGAATGAGGCCCGCAATCGCACCGCCGCTCACCCAAACCATGGCGCCACCCGGATCCACTGAGGCCTTGTTCCAAGTGAACATGGCCGCCGCCAGCAGCAGTGTCACAAACATCAAGGTCGCGTTCACGGTGCCGGTGAGCGTCATCCGCCGCTCTCCCGTCAGCGTCGCTTCACGAAAGGTGGTGTCATTCAATACAGGGTTACCGGTTCTCATAAGCTTGATAAGGGTTAGGCGCAGACAGAGGACAGCGCACACCGCATTGTTCACGCACGCATGGGCAGCGTCCATGAGAATTCCAAGCTCAAAGTGGAATGCTGATCGCTAGGCCCCGTTCTGCGCACGGAAAGCCAAGTTGAGTCGCTGCTGTCCTTGCGATGTTTATTCGACGCCCTTCCAATCACCAAACTTCGCACCTTGTTCGATCCAGGCTTTGATCAGCGCTTTTTCGGCATCCGTCACGGGATCGGCTTTGCCCTCTGGCGGCATGGCCAGGTCATCATCGGTTGGAAGAGACAGGGTCTTCAGCAGCCAACTGGCGTCAGGTTTGCCGGCGACGACGTTTTCATTGGGGTACTCCTTGCCGCCCTTCATGATGCCCTCTGCGTTGTCCAGACGGAGGCCGTGTTTCGGTTTGATGATGCGTCCATTCTCCTCCCGCTCCTTTTGATGGCACTTCAGGCATTTGGCCTCAAGGATGGGGTAGATCTGCTTGGCAAAGTCCACCGGTGCACCTGCGTCTTGGGCGGCAGCAGGCAGGGTGGTGAGCAGCGTAACAAAGGCAGTGGCGAGGAGGCTGGAGGTTTTCATGGCTTTAGGTGTAAACTCTTGCTGTGGGTGGAGCCGGGGTCAAGCGGCTTGGTGGGGGATCGATCAGGGGTCTGTCAAATTGGGAGCCCAGAGGCCGCCTTCCTTTTGAATCTCAGGCGTCACGCCATCTGCGGGGAAAGTTCCCTTCGCCGCTGAGCGCAGCTTCTCACTCAGTTCCGCCACCGTCGGCGCATGGCCAGGATCGCCCGCTAGGTTTTTCAACTCCTGGGGATCCGTGTCGTGATCGTAAAGCTCCCGGCCGGCCTTGCCTTCATCCCACTCCGTGTAGCGCCAGCGTGGGGTGCGCAGGCTGTAGCCAAAGAGGCGCTTGCTCGCCGTGGCCTTGGCGACCGCCTTGCCGCCTTTGCCCGCCCCTCCCGATCCCCCACGCGTCACTTGGGTGATCGCCCAGCCTCGACCAACCGCCGTCGGATCCTTCAAAATCGGCACCAAACTCTGGCCCTGCAGTTTTCCCGGGGCCTTGACCCCACAGAGCTCGGTCAGCGTTGGGTACAGATCCAAGTGGCTCACAGGCGTCGCCGCCACCCCGCCCGTTTTGGCCACGCCTGGCGCCACGATCAGCATCGGCACCCGAGCGCTGCCTTCGAAAAGGCTCATCTTTTGCCAGAGTCCATGTTCACCCATGTGATAGCCATGATCACTGGTGAAAACGATGACGGTATTGTCAGCCAAACCCAATCGATCCAGCGCGTCCACGACCCGCCCGACCTGCGCATCCATGAAGCTGATGCTGGCATAGTAAGCCTGCACACACTGCCGGCGCAGGTCATCGGTCAGTTTGTCCTGCTCCCCTTTGTAGCTGCCCAACGCGGCGGCGGGGACCTCTGACGGGTTCTTATCCACGCTCGGATGCACTGGCATCTGCCCTTCGGGATACCATTCAAAATACGGCGTCTTCGGTGCCACGTAGGGTGTGTGCGGGCGGAAGAACCCCAGCGCCAGAAAGAAGGGGCGGTCCTTGCGTTTCGCGCAACGCTCCAGCACCCATTCCGCCTCCTCAGCGATCTTTCCATCCGTGTGCTGCGCGTCGTCCTTTGATGAGGCCAGCCAACTCAGCGTGCCACCAAACTGACCGGGTGTGAGGGTGAAAATCTGCCCCTCTTCCTCCAGGCGATCCACCCCCGCCGGATTGATCTCCATCTCCCAAGACGCCGGATCATCATGGCCATCCGTGCCGATGGATTTGGGCACATTGTAATGATAAAGCTTGCCGATCCGCGCGGCGAAGTAGCCTTCCAATCGAAACGCCTGCGACAGGCTGATGTGGGTAGGGATCGTCTGCCGGAAAATCTGGGAATTGGTGAGGATGCCCGTGCTGTTCGGGTAAAGCCCCGTCAGCATCGAGTTCCGACTCGGGCCGCACAGCGGAAAGGTGCAGTAAGAACGCTCAAACCTCACCCCGCGCGCCGCCAGCTTGTCGATGTTCGGCGTTTTCGCCCGCGGATCTCCGTAGCACCCGAGGTAGTTGTTCAAATCATCGGAGATGATGAAGAGCACATTCGGCCTTTGGCCAGCAGAGGCAAAACCGGTCAGCAGCAGGACAAAGGCGAGCAAAAGACGTTTCATGAAGCCCTGAAAACGATGGGATTTAAGCGGTCTTCCATGAATCATCCAGGCTAGTCCTTCATGCCATCCAGCGGGCCCCAAGGAGCGCTGGACTGAAGGTTTTTGGATTGGAGTGCGGCGTGGACTTCAGGGAGATCAAAGTGGGCCAAGACATTCGGCAGCATGATGGCAAACGGCCACTGGTAGTCCTCCGTTTGGGCGAGCTCCAGATAGGAGGTGAGGGCGTTTTTGAGGGTCACGGCTTTCACGCTGTCATGCAGCAAAGCGGCGAAAGCGGCGGGTTGCGCGCCCCAACCACGACCAGCGAGGTGGATCTCTTCATGCCCGATGGCTTTCAGCCAATCAATAACGCGGAGCACATCGTGGGTTTTTTGACCGAGATAAGGACGCCCAAGCATCAAGCTGTGAGCGCTGTGGAAGTAGTCGCTGCCGTAGGGGCGGAGGAACTGATTGGCTCCACAGACATCGGGCTGGGACTCGCCAATGCCGCGCACATCCATGGCGTAAAAGGCCGCGTCGGGCTCCGCGGCGATCAAGTTTTTCACCAAAACCTCGTCACGCAATTCGGCATCGGCGGAACGATGGGAAATGTAGAGGACAGCGCGTTTTTTGTTGGCAGGCGGACGGGAGGTGAGGGTGTCTTCGTAAAGGCGAGTGACGAGAGCGTGGATGCCGGGCTCCGTCTCGACAGCGTAGGTGCAGTGGCCTTTGCTAGGATACTGACGACTGCCAACACTGCGCAGGATGCGGTAGTCGGCCACGGCGTTGCCTGCACGCACGGGCAACTTCAGCACGTCAGCGATAGCGGATTTTAAGGCCTCGCCAGTGAGTTGTTCACGGTCTTGGCTGAGCGCGGCGGCTTTTTCGCTGGTGAAGGTGAAGATCGTTTTCGCCTGGCCGGCAGCTTGCACCTGGCCTTGGGGAGCGGCCCAGAGGACTTCATCTTTTTCAAGGGTGAGCTGCGGCTCGGTTTGGGCAGTGGAAACCTTCGTGACGCTGTTGAAAAAGCGATACATGGCCTCACGGTTTTCTTGAGTGTAACCGTGGTAGCTGGGGCCAATCGAAAGCTGGGCGTTGGCCTCTTTGCCAGACAGTCGGTACAGGGACTGCTGGCGAGCAAGCGCTTCCTCCGAGCCACGTGCGTCAAAGTAGTCGTACTCCTTGGCCAGGATGATGACAGGTTTTGGGGCCTGGGCAGCGAGGAAGTCGGAGTGGTCGAGGTCGAGCGCGAGCACGTTGGGCGGGCACTGCTCGGTGTCCGCAGGCAGTTCGTTTTCGGCGTTGCGACGGAAGGTGGTGATGAAACAAGCCGGTGCTGCCATGGTCCAGCGGGTATCGAGGCCACAGAGCCAGGCCGTCTGGGTGCCACCCCCGGAGTTGCCAGTGACGCCGATGTGCTTGGGATCGACTTCGGGACGAGTGAGCAGGTAATCGAGCGCTCGGATGCCATCCCAGGCGAACCAAGTGCCGAGAAATTCGCCAACCAGAGTTTGCTGATTGCCGGCCTGGATATGTTCAGAGACACCGCCGCCATAGCGGGATTTGAGGCCGTCTTTGAGGTATTGGAAACGCTCGCCTTGGCCAGCGGGATCAATGATGAAGCAGACGTAACCCATGCGGGCGAGACCTTGGGCGAAGGATTGGTAGGCCTCAGCGGCTTTGCCATTGAGCGAGTGACCGCAGACGCCGATGACGCCCGGCA
>JBIIUD010000305.1:0-4645 GCA_044340175.1 Verrucomicrobiaceae bacterium | reverse complement strand
AAAAATCACGGTGCGGCAATTGCTGACCCACACCTCGGGGTTGAAGCCGGGCCTTTCACGCGTGGTGCCGTGGAGCGGCTATGAAGAGGGCATCCGCCGCGCTTGTGAGACAGAGCCTCTGGATGCTCCAGATGAGGTGTTTCGCTACAGCGACATCAACTTTATTTTGTTAGGCGAGTTGGTTTGTCAGGTTTCAGGAAAGCCTCTGGATGCGTTTGCTCAAGAAACGATCTTTGCTCCGCTGGGCATGGTTGATACCACCTTTAATCCCCCAGCGGCGTTGCGTGATCGCCTAGCAGCGACGGAAAACGATGAGTCTGGCACGATGCTACGCGGCACTGTGCATGATCCCACCTCAAGGCTCATGGGGGGTGTCACGGGTCATGCAGGTCTGTTTAGCACGGCACGGGATGTGGCGCGTTATGCTCGCTGTGTGATGATGGGGGGCGAGCTTGAAGGTTGCAGGATTTTGAAGAAGGAAACCGTGAGGCTCATGACCACGGTGGCCTCACCGAAGCGAATGGCTGAGAGGCGTGCTCTCGGTTGGGATGTGGACACCAAATACAGTCGGCCACGCGGGGGCTTTCCTGTGGGGAAAAGCTTTGGCCACACTGGTTTCACCGGGTGCTGCCTGTGGATCGACCCTGCCGCGCAGGCCTTCTTTGTCTTTCTGAGCAACCGTCTGCATGAGACCGACCCAGACTCCGACAGTCGGAGTTTGTACGAGGTGCTGGGTGGGATTGCGGGAAGTGATCAGTAACTGGCGGAGTCTAGGAGGTGAACTCGGATCACTTGCCATCAAACATGCGACCGATACCGCCGAGCACCGAGCCTTCACCCGTGGCTTTGCCGCCTGCGGAGGGGGCGTTGGCGAGGATGCGGTCAGCGAGTCGTGAGAAGGGCAGGCTTTGCAACCAGACGGTGCCGTGGCCAGTAAGGGTCGTGAGGAAAAGACCCTCTCCGCCGAAGAACATGCTCTTCAAATTGCCGGCACGCTGGATGTCGTAGTTGACGCCTTTGGTGAAGGCGACAAGGCAGCCTGTGTCCACGCGCAGGGTCTCGCCCTTGAGCTCTTTTTTGATGATGGTGCCGCCCGCGTGGATGAAAGCGAGGCCATCCCCCTGAAGCTTCTGCAGGATAAAACCTTCACCACCGAAAAGTCCTGCGCCAAAGCGTTTTTGGAAAGCGATTCCGACAGCGGTGCCATAGGCGGCGCAGAGGAAGGCGTCTTTTTCACAGAGGATCTCGCCCCCGTAGTCGCTCAGTTTGAGCGGGATGATTTTGCCGGGGTAGGGGGCGGCGAAGGCCACGCGTTTTTTGCCAGCGGGAGCGCGATTGGTGAAGTGAGTCATGAAGAGGGACTCGCCGGTGAGCATGCGCTTGCCGACGTTCTTGAGCATGCTCATGATGCCACCTTCATTGGCATTGGAGCCGTCGCCTATCTTGGTTTCGAAGACGATGCCATCGTCCATGTAGTTCATGCCGCCGGCTTCAGCGATGACAGTCTCACCGGGGTCGAGCTCCACTTCCACGATCTGCATCTCATTGCCATGGATCTCATAATCCACATCATGCGCGCGCATGGGCAGGGCAGGCGGGCCGCCTGCGGGAAGGGGTGGGGGTGGAGCTCCGGCGGGGTTTTGGAAAAGCACTGGCAGGACCTGTGAAGCTGGTGCCCACTGCGCTTGGCCCTCGGTCCAGACGAGGGTGGCGGGGCGGATCACACCGGAGGCCGCCAAAGACTGCAGTTGTTCTTCGGTGACTTGGTGGCGTTGGTTTTCGGAATCGACGTAGAACCAGGGTTTCATGGGAGAGGATTGAGAGCGATGGGTTTTGAGTGGATGGCAGGTGTGTGAAACACACGATCATGGCGTGATCTGCCGAAGGACACATTTACAAAAAGGGGAGAATTTTGCAATGGCATGGGTCTCTCTGAATTTTCAGGGCTTTGATTATTCCGAACTCCGAAATTGGAATCGGCTCCCGGCGATTTTATGATCGGTTCAAGCCTTGATTCCAACGGTGTTGATGGTGCGGAAGGTGAGGTTGATGCGGGGGGTTTGGATTTTTTGGGTTTTGGGCAGGGCGTGGAGCCAGTGCGTTTGGGTTTCGTTGAGCATGAGCAGGAGGTGGCCATGCTCGAGGAGGATGGAGGCACGCAGGGAGGGGTCTTTTTTGTGTTTGAAGTCGAAGCGGCGGGGGGCACCAAGGCTGAGCGAGGCGATGGGGGCATGCGCAAGCAGCATGGGTTCGTCATCGCTGTGCCAGGCCATGCCTTCGGTGCCGGTGTGGTAGAGGTTGGCCAGGCAGGAGTTGTAGGTGGTGCCGGTGGTGGCTTCGATGCGGGTTTTAATGGCGGCCAATGTGGATGTCCAAGGTTGAGCGCTGCGCGGGATGCCGGAGTAGGTGTAGGAGAAAGGGAGGTCGCCATGCCAGGAGACTTTGCGGGCGGTCACGATGCGCTTGCCGAAGAGGCGGACTTCGTCGTGCTGCCAGGGGAGCTCGGTGATGAGGGTGGTGAAGGTGGCGGTGGCTTCGGGTTCGGTCAGCAGCGGGCCGTGGTGGATGACGGTACCATCTTGGGGGAGGAGGTTGGCGGGCATGGGAGAGGTGAAAATGGAAGAGCTGAAAAGCTGAAAAGCTGAAAGGCTGAAAGGCTGAAAGGCTGAAAGGCTGAGAACTGTGGGGCTAGGGTTTTTCTCGGTCCAGGAGGGCTTGTTTTCTTTGGAGGCCCCAGCGATATCCGGCCAGGGAACCGTCGGCGCGGACGACGCGGTGGCAGGGGACGATGATGGCGATGGGGTTGGAGGCACAGGCGGTGGCGACAGCGCGAGTGGCGGTTGGAGCCCCGATTTGGGCGGCGAGGGCGCTGTAGGTGGTGGTCGTGCCGAAGGGAAGGGTTTGCAGGGCGGTCCAGACGCGCTTCTGAAAGCTGGTGCCGTGAATGTCCAGAGGGAGAGGGCTGTCGTTGGCGTTGGCGCTGGGGATGTCGATGAAGGCGATGATTTGGGCAAGTCGCTCGGTGTCGGAAGCTTCTGCGGCCATGAGAGTGGCGGTAGGAAAGCGGTGGTTGAGGTCGGCGAGGAGGTCCGTGGGGGAGTCGCCAAGCAGAAGGGCACCTAGCCCGTGCTCAGTGAAGGCAGCGAGGACATGGCCGAGGCTGCAGGTGCCGTGGGCATGGCGGAGGATCAGGCGAGGGGGCATGGGGAAGAGAGCAAAAGAACGCCTTTGGGGCTGTGGGAGATGGAGTAACGGGTGGTTCGTCGCTGCCGGGTACGTTGTGAGCGCTTTAGCGTGTCAGGGTGATGAGAAGGTGCGATGGCAAGCTAAAGCTTGAACAACGTACTTTCCCGCATCGGGGCGTCAAGTTAGTCAGGAGTCTTCCACGCGCAGCGTGTGGAGCTTGGTGAGCGGAAGAAGAGCTGCTCGGCCTTCGGAGATTGGAAAACTCACGTTTTCCGCTACGTGGGGCGCAACGAGCGTCGCAGGCTCCAGGCTCGTAGCCGAAGACGTGAGTCTTCCCTGCGCAGCGTGTGGAGCTTGGTGAGCGGAAGAAGAGCTGCTCGGCCTTCGGAGAAGGAAAAACTCACGTTTTCCTCTACGTGCGGCGCACACTCCAGGCTCGTAGCCGAAGACGTGAGTCTTCCCCGCGCAGCGTGTGGTGCCTGATGAGCGCAAGGGAGCCGCTCGGCCTTCGGAGATGGGAAAACTCACGTTTTCCGCTACGTGGGGCGCAACGAGCGTCGCACATTCCGATTCTTCCTGCTCCTTGGGCGGCATCGTAGAAGTGACCCGCTGATTTCGGAACGGTTTTGTTGCTGATGTTATTGAACTTGCCCTGAGTTGAGGGCATTGAGCAGGCGCTATGACGAAGACGACTTTGGGTTTTGGAAGTGGATCACGCCGTGGGTTTCTTGCCGCCGCAGGGGCGGTCATGGGGGTGCCGTATGTGCGGGCGCAGAGCAAAACAGCGCCGGAGCATCATGGGGCGATGGTGGGACATGGCGCGTTTCGGTATCGAGTGGACAAGCTTTGGAGCCAGGCGGATGCGGGGAAGGTGCCGGTGAAGGATTGTCATGAGATGGTGCAGGCGGCGGATGGACGATTGTTTTTGCTGACGAATCATGCCAAGAACAATGTGCTGATTTACAATGTCGATGGGAAGTTGCTGGAGACCTGGACGCTGAAGTTGGGTGGGGCGCATGGGTTGACGCTGCATCGGGAAACGGATGGGCGGGAGTTTCTGTATGTGACGGATCCCGGGGCGGGTCGGGTGTTGAAGGTGACGCTGGCGGGGGAGGTGGTGCTGGAGCTGCCGCAGGCCGGCAAGTGCGGGGCTTACAAGGAGACGGAGGAGTATCGGCCCACGGAGACGGCGGTGGCGCCAAATGGGGACATCTATGTGGCGGATGGCTATGGCTCGCAGTTTGTGCTGCGGTTTGACCGGGAGGGGAAGTTCATCAGCAAGTTTGGAGGGAAGAGCACGCAGCCGGTGAATCCGGGGAGGTTCATGCAGGCGCACGGGGTGGCGATTGATACTCGAGGCGGTGAGCCGCTGCTGGTGGTGACGGAGCGGATTCGCAATGAGTTCAATTGGTTCAGTCTTGAGGGGGAGTTCAAGAAGGGGGTGTATTTACCGGGGGCG
>JBIIUD010000304.1:0-4647 GCA_044340175.1 Verrucomicrobiaceae bacterium | reverse complement strand
GGCGTTTGAGGAGTGGAAACTGCGGGAGGGGATCTAGCTTTCGTCTGCGGGATGCCGATCAGTTTGCTTGCCGAGGGGAGTCGTGAAAAGCAGGGCGATCGCCACTGTTACCAGGGTGCCGCAAGTGATGCGCCAGGGGAAAGATAGAACGAACGGATTTGTTATTCCCAATTTGCCCTGGAAATTGAGAACGTTGCTGAGAAGGAGCACCGCGACGATACCACATGTCATCGCGATAAGGTTGCCAGCATCACTGCCACGGGTCCGGGTCAGTACAGCCACAAGGAAGACGCCCAGGAGTGAGCCGAAGGTGAAGCCCAAAATGCCTAGGACGAGGGGGAGGATTTCGACTTTTGGATTATGTGCCATGAACCAGGCGGTGATGATGCCGACGATGATGATAAGAACGGCAAATAACACCGTGCTCCAGCGCAAGACTGAGACCTGACTTTCCTGAGTGGCATTGGGTCCGAGACGGGGCAGAATAAAGTCTCTGGAGAGACTGGTAGCGAGGGCATTGAGCGCTGTGCTCAGGGAGCCCATGGCTGTGGCAAGTATGCCCGCGGTGACAAGGCCGCGCATGCCGGCGGGCATTTCATTCATGATGAAAAAGGGAAATACCTCGCGGGTTTCGACCGGGAGATTCGCATTGGGGAAAGCTTGGTAGTAGGCGTTGAGGAGCACGCCAATAAAAATGAAAGCTGAGACAATAGGAAGGTCGATGATGCCGGAGAGGATGGTGGCAAAGGCGCTCTGGCGTCGATTTTTGGCAGTGAGCATGCGCTGAACGGTATCTTGGTCAATGCCGTGGGTGCTCATAGTGACAAAAGTGCTGCCGATGACGGCGGCCCAAATCGTGTACTCGCTGGTGAAAACATTTTTGATCCAGGCCCAATTGCCGGGTTCTTCGGGTTTGGCAAAGTCGAAGAAGATCGGGCTCTTGATTGTGTTCATGACGGTATCCCAACCACCGGGGATTTTCATCAGGAGGTAGGGAATGGTGAATCCGAGAGAAGCGACAAGGACCCCCACCTGAATGAAATCTGTCCAGATAACGGCGCGGATGCCGCCGACAGAGGTGTAGAGTGCGGTGAGGATCGTGACGACGACAACGGCACCGGCGTAGAGCCAAAATTTGGTGTCAGGACTGACGGTTCCGCCCTGCCACATGGCCACGGCGAGAACGAGGATAATGGCGGAGACGTAGAGGCGTGTGCCCATGGCTAAGACACGCGTCACCATGAACGTCATGGAAGCGAATTTTCTCGTGGCAGGGCCGAAGCGGGTTTCAAGAAATTCATAGAGAGAGATGACGCCTTGCTTGTAAAAGACAGGGATGAACAAAAAGCTCACGATGATTCGAGCCATGACGGTGCCGATCGCAAACTGGGCATAACTCCAGTTTTGACGGCTGTAGCCCGCTTCGGGGGCTCCTAGAAAAGTGGCGGCGCTGATTTCGGCGGCAAGAATGGAGGCGAGAACAGCCCACCATGCGATTTGACGATCCCCTAGCGTGAAGCCTTCGACACTGCCGCTTTTACTGCGTTGCGAGAGCCCTATGCCAAGAATGATGGCGAAGTAGGCAAGGATGACAAGAGCATCAAGAAGATACGGCATCTCACAATATGAGACGGAAAGCTTCGTTTTGCCAACAAGTAACTTGGAGCCAATTCACGCTGGCGGCTGTCAAATCTAACTGTTCTTGGGCAGTGTGTTCCAGGTCTCGTAAGGCGCGTAGTCTTGGCCTTGATTGGATTTGAGTTGGTACTCGCCACTGGAGCAGGATGTCAGAAGAAGCAGGGGAGCAAGAGCAGCTAACAGGAGGAGGCGTGTTTTGAAGTTCATGACGAGATTTTCGATTGAGAACAGAGGCTTTGTTTCGATCCTGACCAAGAATGGAAGAGGACCTCACAAGAACCGTTTGCTTTACTATACGCAATTCATCGCATGAAGAGAAGAGAATTTCAAACGCAACTCTTGGCCGCCGGGCTGTTGGGTCAAAATCTGTCTGCTGGCGCGGTCGTGCCAAAGCTTAAAATCGGTCAAATTGGCACTCGGCACGCCCATGCCGACGGCCAATTGCAGGCTCTGCGCTCTGGGGGCGATTTTGAGGTGGTCGGCATTGTGGCGGAGAATGACGCGGCTTGGGAGGCGGCGCGGAACCGGGCCGCTTATCAAGGACTGCCGCGCCTGAGTCAGCCAGAACTGTTGGCGTTTCCGGGTCTGGTGGCGGTGAATGTGGAGGCGCCGGTAAAGGGCCTGCTGGATGCGGCCGAGGCGGTGGTGGCGGCGGGGCTGCATCTTGGTCTGGACAAGCCGGCAGGGGAGTCGCTGGCGCAGTTTCGGCGGATTTTGAAGCGGGCGGACGAGCAGACAAAGTTGGTGAAAATGGGCTACATGTTCCGCTACAACCCCGCCTTTGAACTGGCTTTACGTGCTTTGAAAGAAGGCTGGCTGGGACCGGTGACGGTGCTGCATGCGGAGATGAGCAAGCAATTGCTCGGGGCGGCGCGGGAGGAGTTGAAGGATTACCCCGGGGGTTCCATGTTTGAACTGGGCTGCCACTTGATCGACAGCGTGGTACGGTTTCTTGGCGTGCCGGAGAAGGTGACGCCGTTTTTGAGGCGCGCGGGGGAAGATGGGATCGCGGATAACATGACGGCGGTCCTGGAGTATCCGAAGACACTGGTGACGCTGCGGAGTTCGTTGCGGGAAGTGACGGGGAATGCGCGGCGGCAGATGGTGATCAGCGGTGACAACGGGACACTGGAGATTTTGCCGTTGGAACCGCCGCAGGTGCGGCTCACCTTAAAAACGGCCGCGGGTGGCTTCAAAAAAGGTTCCCAAGAGGTGCCGATGGAAAAGCGGGAGCGGTATGCGGCGGACTGGAAAGACTTTGCGGCGGCGATCCGGGGCCAAAAGAGGTGGGCGTTTCCTTCAAGTCACGATCTGGCCGTTCAGGAAACCGTTCTGCGAGCCAGCGGTCTGCCCTTGGACTGAGTCGGTGAGGCTACCGGACGAATGCAAGGAAAGCACTTGCCTGAAGCGACATTCGATGGCAGATAATCGGCCCGTTCAACCTGTGGATTCAAACACGCACCCGTAGTTCAACGGATAGAACAGCGGTTTCCGGAACCGTCGATACAGGTTCGATTCCTGTCGGGGGTACCAGGTTTAAGTCCTCCGCGATGGTGGCGAACTGCTCGAGGGCGGCAGGGTTGGTCATGAACGAATGCGATCTTTGTGTGCCTCATCCACGCGAGGACTAACGAGAATGCCATTGCAGACTTGGCTCAGAATGGGCAATGGCAAATCAGGATGTGATCGCAGATCACGCGACTGATAGCGGGCGACAAGTTCCGCCCGATCCAGCTCGAATACTTGGTTGCAATCGATTATGGTTGGCCTGCTGAAAGCCGCGTAATCGGCGGGATCTACCAAGACAAGAGACTCATGTGGCAAGCCCCTGCGTCGCTCACGAATTTTGTCTACTTGGGAGGAAGCCACCGCCAGCAGCAGCACGGTGTCGCGCTGCGGATCGGTGTTCACAACAATGAAGTAATGCGATGACTCACTGAGAAGCCCCCGATGCTGAAAGTAATACACCGTTCCGCACCGCAGTGTCAGCCTTAGCTCAAAGGGTAGATCGTCCGTGCTCACCAGCGTTGACTCCGGCTAGTTCCACAGGTTGTGAATCTCTCGCAAGTCGGCAATCTCATCCCGGCGCACCGCGCGCTCCTCTGGACTGAGCGGATGGCAGGGATTAATCCCCGGTGGCGCATCTTCCAGAAAATCATCAAAGTGCATGCGCACCCGTGAGTTCACTTCACCGGTCAGAGCAGCCTCATGGCGTTTCCATTCCGGGTACGCATGAGTCAGATCAGCGAGTTGGAATTGATCGAAATTCTGGAATTCGGTCCAAGCAAACTCCAGCGCCTCAAGATCGGATTGCGAAAAGACTTTTTCCTCCACCGCGGCGAGCGATGAGTATTCATAACGGCTCACAGCGTCCAGATACTGGCTGGCATACTGCTTTTCTACGTCAGGTCGAAAATCACTGCCCTCCGCCAGATCCTTGGTAGCCGAAGCCACCGGCCCGAAGTTCATCGCAAAATACTCATCATTCGTAATCGGCCGGCCATACTTCCGCAGATGATAGCGATCAGCGAAATACACCAGCTTCAGCGCTTTCATCTTGTTGATGCGTCCGCCTGCCTGACACGCCAGATAATTGAGCGCCTGCGTCGTTTTGCGATAGGAGAAGGACAGAGTCATAAACGTGGAAAATTCTGCGATGGTAAGCAGAGCGATGGTTTTTAGTTTAGCACCCTCGTCAACCAACGTCACGGGGCAAAATCCCAGGCACGGCCTTTGCCAAAATTGTGGGATGCAGGTTTTTCGCTCCAGCGAATGGATCCATCCAATCAATCCTCAGGCGGAGCCACTCCAAGTATCGCAGCGCCGGCGAATCCATGTCACACGGCTCTCCACTCGACTTGATCTTGTCTTCCATCGCATTCGCATAGCGTCGTAGCAGGTCGGACGTTTCCCATGCCTGAGCAGCCTGGATTGCCATATCCAGTGCGGAGTTCTCTCTTTTTCGCTGATCGTCCATTCTGGCGCGGAATTGAGCGAGCCGTTCGCGGC